>JACMKH010000240.1 GCA_014380205.1 Sphingomonadaceae bacterium | reverse complement strand
GCTGGGTGCGCCGGGCGCGAACATCCTCGGCGAGCCAGCGCCCCGCCGCCTCGACCAGCGGCGCGGTCTCGGTCTCGACGGGTTCTCCCAGCGCGAGCAACCGCGCCTGCGCCTCGGCGACGGGGAGCAAGGCGCTCAATCGGCGCGCCAGTCGCCCGATCGGCCGCCCGATTTGGCGAGCAGGCGCACGCCGCCGATCGTCATGCCTCGGTCGAGCGCCTTGGCCATGTCGTAGATCGTCAGCAGCGCGACCGAGACGGCGATGAGCGCCTCCATCTCGACGCCGGTTTCGTGCGTCGTGCGGACCGTAGCGGTCGCGGTGACTCCGCCATCGTCGAGCGCGAGATCGAGCGTCACGCCGCTGAGCGGCAGCGGATGGCAGAGCGGGATCAGATCGCCGGTCTTCTTGGCCGCCATGATCCCCGCGATTCGCGCCACCCCGAGGACGTCGCCCTTGGCGACATCGCCCGCGCGGATTCCCGCGGCGGTCTCGCGCGTCATCTCGATTCGCCCTGTAGCGGTTGCCTCGCGCGCGCTCCGCGCCTTGCCCGAGACGTCGACCATGCGCGCTGCGCCGTCCTCGCCGATATGGGTGAGCCCGCTCATGCCGTTTCGAGCAGGCGGCGCGTCGCGGCCTCGATGTCGTCCTCGCGCATCAGCGATTCTCCGACCAGGAAGCAGCGCACGCCATCGTCCGCCAGCCCGTCGAGATCGGCCTTGGTCCCAAGCCCGCTCTCGGCGACGAGCGTATAGCCCTCGGGAACGAGCGGAGCCAGACGCGCGGCGCGGCCGATGTCGACGCTGAAATCGGCGAGGTCGCGGTTGTTGACGCCGATCAGCGTCGAGCGCAGGCGAAGCGCGCGCTCAAGCTCGGCCTCGTTATGAACTTCGACGAGGACATCCATTCCGCGCTCGATCGCGGCCGCCTCGATCTCGGCCATCGCGCCGTCGTCGAGCGCCGCGACGATGATCAGGATCGCGTCGGCTCCGATCGCCCGCGACTCGGCGGCCTGCCAGGGATCGAGCATGAAATCCTTGCGCAAGACGGGGAGCGGGACGGCGGCGCGGGCGGCGATGAGGAAATCGTCATCGCCCTGGAAGAAGGGCCCATCGGTGAGCACCGACAGGCACGCCGCGCCGCCCGCCGCATAGGCGCGCGCATGTGCGGGCGGATCGAAATCGGGGCGGATCAGTCCTTTCGAGGGGCTCGCCCGCTTGATCTCGGCGATCAGGCCATAACCCTCCTTCGCCTCCGCATCGAGCGCCGCGCGAAAGCCGCGCGGCGGCGTCTGCGCCGCGGCTTGTGCGTCGAGATCGGCGATACTCGCGCCCGCCTTGCGCCGCGCTACCTCGGCGCGCTTAGCCGCGCAGATTTCGGCGAGGCGACCGCTCAATGAAAGTCGATCCACCGCTCGAGCAGCGCCTTGGCCGCGCCGCTGTCGATGCTTTCGGCCGCGATCGCCGCGCCTTCGGCCCAGTCGGCCGTCCGTCCCGCGACTATCAGCGCCGCTGCGCTGTTAAGCAGAACCGCGTCGCGATAGGCACCCGCGTCGCCGCCCAGCAGGCGGAGCAGCGCCGCGCCGTTGATATCGGGATCGCCGCCGCGGATCGCGGTCACCGGATGTCGGCCGAGCCCCGCGTCCTCGGGGACCACGCGCTCGCCCGCGTCGACATCGCCGATGCAGCCGAGCCGGCTCGGCCCCGCCACCGAAATCTCGTCGAGCGCCTCCTCGCCGCTCGCGATCATCGCGCCATCCGCGCCGAGCCGGTCGAGCGCTTCGGCGTAGATCGGGACGTAGGAGGGGCGCGCGATGCCGATCAGCTGGCGGCGGACGCGCGCGGGGTTCGAGAGCGGCCCCATCAGGTTGAAGATCGTGCGCCGGCCGATGCGCTTCCTGATCGGGGTGATCCGCTTCATCGCGGGATGGTGGTTCGCCGCGAACAGGAAGCAGATGCCGAGCTCGGCGAGGCTCGCCTCGGCCTCCGCGCCCGCGCGCGTCATGTCGAGCCCGATCCATTCGAGCGTGTCGGCCGCGCCCGATCGGCTCGACGCGGCGCGGTTGCCGTGCTTGGCGACCGGGACGCCCGCCGCCGCGACGGCGATCGCGACGGCTGTCGAGACGTTGAGGGTGAGATGCCCGTCGCCCCCCGTTCCGCACACGTCGATCGCGCCTTCGGGCGCGTTAATCGGAATCAGCCGCTCGCGCATCGCGGTCGCGGCGGCGGCGATCTCGGTCGCGGTCTCCTCGCGCTCGGTCATCTCGGTCAGGAAATACTGGATCTCGCCATCCGACGGGACGCCATCGAGCATCGTCGCGAAACCGGCATAGGCCGTGTCGAAGTCGAGCGGCTCGGCGGGATCGGGGAGGGTGGTGTAGAGCATGGCCGCGCCGCCCAAGCACAGCGCGCGCGGGCTGGCCAGATAGATTTGCTTGTCAGGATCGGGCGAGGGCCTTCGCCTCGATCCCGGCAATCGCGAGGAAATTCGCGAGCAGCGCATGGCCGTGCTCGGTGGCGATGCTTTCGGGGTGGAACTGGACGCCGTGGATCGGCAGCGTCTTGTGGCGGATTCCCATGATCGTCGCGTCGCGCGCCCAGGCATTGATCTCGAGCGGATCGGCGAGCTCCTCGACGATTAGCGAATGATAGCGCGTCGCGGTGAAAGGCGAGGGGAGGCTCGCGAACACGCCTGACCTGTCATGCTCGACCAGCGAGGTCTTGCCGTGCATCAGCCCGCCGCGTACGACCTTGCCGCCGAAATGCTGGCCGATCGCCTGATGGCCGAGGCACACGCCGAGCAGCGGACGCTCCGCCTCGGCGCACGCGGCGACGAGATCGAGGCTGATGCCGGCCTCGTTGGGGGTGCGGGGGCCCGGCGAGATCAGGAAGCCCCGCGCGCCCGACGCGATCGCCTCGTCGACGGTGATCGCATCGTTGCGGAAGACCTCGACCTCGGCGCCGAGCTCGCGCAGATAGTGGACGAGGTTCCAGGTGAAACTGTCGTAGTTGTCGATGACGAGGATCATGGCGCGGCGTCTAGCGCGGAGGCGCGGGGGCGCATAGCCTGACCGGGAAGGAGGATAGTCCGATGTGGAAAGCTCTCGCCGCGCTCGCGTTGCTCGCCTGCGCGCCGTCACCGCTATATGCCGAGCCGGTCGCCCCCGACGTCGCCGTTCGGGCCGATGCCGACATCCGCGCGGTCATCGCCGCCATGCAGGAAGCGTGGAACCGCGGCGATTTCGCCGGCTATATGGCGGGCTTCCTCAATCCCGGCGTGGTCTTCGTCTCGCGCGGGCGTTTTCAGGACGGCTGGCAGGGGACGCTCGACCATTACGTCCGCGATTATGGTGGCGATCCCACGCGGCGGGGCCGGCTCACCTTTAGCGACATCCAAGTTGAAATGCTCGCGGAGGACGCCGCGATGCTGATCAGCCGCTACCGGCTCGAACGGCCCCAAAGCCCGCAATATGGCATCAACACGCGGTTGATGCGTCGGGTCGGCGGCCGCTGGGTGATCTCGCTTAACCATGTCTCCTCGCAGGACGCGCCCGACACCGCCGCAACCTACGAATAGCGGGGTGGCGGGGCAGGGCGCGCATCGCTATCTGGCGGCCATGGCCGACGCGACCGCCCTCGCCGCAACGCTCCCGTCCCGCGCGCGCAAGCCCGACTGGATTCGCGTCAAAGCGCCCGTCGGCGCGGCGTTCAACGAGACGCGCCGGCTGATGCGCGAGCTCAACCTCAACACGGTGTGCGAGGAGGCGGCCTGCCCCAACATCGGCGAGTGCTGGACCAAGAAGCACGCGACGGTGATGATCCTCGGCGATGTCTGCACGCGCGCCTGCGCCTTCTGCAACGTCAAGACCGGGATGCCGCGCGCGGTCGACCTCGCCGAGCCGCAGCATGTCGCCGACGCGGCGGCGCGGCTCGGGCTCGAGCATATCGTCGTCACCTCGGTCGATCGCGACGACCTGCCCGATGGCGGCGCGGGACAGTTCGTCAAGGTTATCGAAGCGCTGCGCCGGACCACGCCCGGCACGACGATCGAGATCCTCACCCCCGATTTCCGCAACAAGCACGAGGCGGCGGTCGAGGCGATCGTCGCCGCGCGGCCCGACGTCTACAACCACAATCTCGAGACGGTGCCGCGGCTTTATCCGACGATCCGTCCCGGCGCGCGCTATTACGCGTCGCTGCGGCTGCTCGAGGGCGTCAAGCGGCTCGATCCGTCGATCTTCACAAAGTCGGGGATCATGCTCGGGCTCGGCGAGGAGCGGATGGAGGTCCATCAGGTGATGGACGACATGCGCTCGGCCGGCATCGATTTCCTGACGATGGGCCAGTATCTCCAGCCCACGCCGCGCCACGCGAAGGTCATGGATTTCGTCAGCCCGCAAGCGTTCGACGCCTATGCCGCCGTTGCGCGCGCGAAAGGCTTTTTGCTCGTCGCCTCGAGTCCGCTGACGCGCTCGAGCTATCACGCGGGCGACGATTTCGAGAAGCTGCGCGCGGCGCGCCAAGCGCATCTCGCCAGGGCCTGATGCCCCGCCATACCGAGTCGCGCGCGCTTCCCTATACGCGCGAGCAGATGTTCGATCTGGTCGCCGATGTCGGCCGCTACGCCGAGTTCCTGCCCTGGGTGATCGCGGTCCGCGTCCGCTCGAACAGTGCGAGCGAGATGGTTGCGGACCTGATCGTCGGGTTCAAGTCGCTGCGCGAGACCTTCACCTCGCGCGTCGACAAGCACCGCCCCGAGGCGATCCGCGTCGACTATGTCGAGGGGCCTCTCAAATATCTGCATAACGACTGGAAGTTTCGCCCCGCGCCCGGCGGCTGCGTGGTCGATTTCCACGTCGATTTCGCGTTCAGGAACCGCGTGTTCGAGATGATCGCGGGGCAGATGTTCGATCGCGCGTTGATGCGCATGATCGGAGCGTTTGAGGAGCGCGCCGCAGTGCTTTACGGCACGGGCTTGTCCGACGCGTCGGGCATGAGCAGCGCGAGCGCGCCCAAGGCGGCCTGAAGGCGGATGCCGCCGCGGCCCAAGTCACCGAAATCGTGCCGGTCGGCAACGACATCGTTCGGATCGCCGCCGCGCCGCGCCTTGGCGAACACCACGGTACCCACGGGCTTGCGCTCGGTGCCGCCGTCGGGGCCGGCGATTCCGGTGATCGCGACGACGACATCGGCGTCGCTGCGCTCGAGCGCGCCCTGCGCCATCGCCCAGGCAACCGCCGGCGAGACCGCGCCGAACGAATCGAGGATGTCCTCATGCACGCCCAAGAGCGCGCGCTTGGCCTCGTCCGAATAGGTCACGAAGGCGTTGACGAACACATCCGACGCGCCCGGCACCTCGGTCAGCGCGGCGCTGACCAGCCCGCCCGTACAGCTCTCGGCGACCGCGATCCGGCGCTCGACGGCGCGGTTCGCCTCGATCACCTTGCGCGCGGCGCAGACGAGCTCGCTTGGCAGGAGGGTTTGGACGGTTTCGGGCACGATCCTGGTTTGGATGTTCACGGGCGGAAAGCGCGCGGCCTCTAAACGGGTTCCTCCGCGCGCGCAATCAGCAGATGCGGAACGGAGGCGCCTCGCCGGGATCGGCATCCTCGGCGCCGATCGCCATGAACACCGAGATCAGCCGCGTGAGATTGGCGGCCGGGAGTGGCTCGATCGCGCCGAAGATGGCCTCGGCCCTGGCGCAGCCGCGCGCGTCGAGGTTCGGGGCCATCTCGGCCTCAAAGCCTGCTTCGAACAGCGCGAGCATGGCCTCTCCCGATAAGGCGTCGTCCACCGCAGGTTCGCCGGTCGCGAACACGCGCTCGAGCGCTGCGATCGCCAGCGCCCGTCCCGCGTCCGCGGCTGCGCGATAGCGTTCGGCGGCCGCGCCGCCGCGCGCCATCAGCACCGAATCGGCGGGGAGCCGGGGCGCGCAACGCTCGCGCAGATTATCCATGATGCCAGGAAGCGTGGTCGCGAATATCGCATCGCTCTCCGCGGCCGTCACGCAGACGGGCTGCGCCGCCGCCTGCGAAGCCATCGAGAGCGCCGCCAGCCCGGCTCCTATCGCGCGCCCTTTCATCCCCGCCGTCTCCCCTCCAAAGTCGCGACGGCCTGCGCCGCGATCCCCTCGCCCCGGCCAAGAAAGCCCAGCCGCTCGGTCGTCGTCGCCTTTACGCTGACAGCATCTTCGGAAATCGCAAGTATTTCCGCGATCCGCGCGCGCATCGCCGCGCGATGCGGCGCGACCTTTGGCGCCTCGCAGATAATAGTGACGTCGACGTGGCTGACCTGCAATCCCGCGCTGCGGACGAGCGCCGCGGCATGGCGGAGAAACGCGGCCGAATCGGCGCCGCGCCAGCGCTCGTCGCTCGGGGGAAAGTGATCGCCGATGTCGCCCGCGGCGAGCGCGCCGAGGATCGCGTCGGTGAGCGCGTGGAGCGCGACATCGGCGTCCGAATGGCCGGCGAGCGCGCGGTCGTGGGCGATGCGGACGCCGCCGAGCCAAATGTGATCGCCGGGCGCGAAGGCGTGGACGTCGAAGCCCATGCCGATGCGGGTGAGTCCGGCCGACGCGCGGCGCTCGAAGTCGGCGGCGTAGGTGAGCTTGTCGAGCGCGCGATCGCCCTCGACGACGGCGACGGACAGTCCCGCCGCGCGGGCGATCTGTGCGTCGTCGGTGGCGGGCGAGG
>JACMKH010000239.1 GCA_014380205.1 Sphingomonadaceae bacterium | reverse complement strand
CGGCCGCCGCGAAGTCGCGCGTCGCTGCGGCGCGGTCGGCCTCGGCTTCGCGCGGATCGGTCGCGGTCATGCGCCTCGCCTTATCAGCGCGGCGCGCGCTTGCCACCCTGTCGTGTTGGAGGGGGTCCTCCGCTAGCTAGTAGCGCGACAATGTAACCGGCAGCGTCTTGAAGCCGTGGACGAAGTTCGAGTTGACGCGCGCGGGCTCGCCCGTCACCTCGACGCGCAGCCGCCGCGCGGCCAGCTCCTCGAACAGCGTCTGAAGCTGGAGCTCGGCGAGGCGCGCGCCGACGCAGCGGTGGATGCCGTAGCCGAAGGCGAGCTGGCGGCGCGCGTTGGGCCGGTCGATGATCCATTCGTCGGGAGACTCGAACACGCTCTCGTCGCGGTTGGCCGAGAGGTACCATAGCACGAGCTTGTCGCCCGCCTTGATCCGCTTTCCGAATAGCTCGGCGTCCGCCATCGCGGTGCGGCGCATGTGCGAAAGCGGGGTCTGCTTGCGGATTGTCTCCTGGACCGCGTTCCTGATGAGGTCGGGACGGGCCTCGAGCTTCCTCGCCTGATCGGGGAATTGGGTCATGAACCACGCCGCGCCCGACATCGAGTTGCGCGTCGTGTCGTTGCCGCCGACGATGAGCAGGATGATGTTGCCGAGGAACGTGCGCTCGTCCATCCCGCCCATCGCCTCGGAGTGCGCCATGATCGAGAGCAGATCGGGCGCGGGGCCGCTCGCCTTGCGCGCGGCCCACAGCCGCTGGAAATAGGCGGCCGCCTCCCAGATGATCTCGCCGCGCTTCGGCCCGAGCACGGGATCGAGCGCGGCGACGATGTCTCCCATCCAGTCGGACCACCAGGTGAGTTTGCGCCGGTCCTCCCACGGAAAGTCGAACAGGATCGCGAGCATTCCCGTGGTGAGCTCGATCGAGACGGTGTCGGCCCAGTCGAACTCTTCGCCGATCGGCAGCCGGTCGAGCACCTCGCCCGTGCGCATGCGGACGACCTCGGAGAGGCGGACCATCTCGCTCGGCGTGAAGGCGGGGGCGACCGTGCGGCGCTGCTCGGTGTGCTCGGGGCGGTCCATGCCGATAAACATCGGCATCGCGATGGTCGCGTCGTCGCTCGAATCGAGGATGGTGAAGCCGCCGTTGCGCCAGTCCGACGAATATAGCTCGGGTTGCCCCTCGACATGGATGATCGGCTTCTGCGTGGTCAGCGACCAGAACGAGCCATATACGCTGTTGCGGCACCAATGCACCGGATCCTCGCGGCGCAATTTGGCGAACACGGGCTGCCAGCGGTCCTGCGAGAAGAGCTCGGGACGGCTCGGGTCGATCTCGTCGAGCGGCGTGTCCGCGTCGGCGAGCGGCTTGTCGAGGCTCGATCGATCGACGCCCTCGCGAAATTCGCGCGCCCATTCCTCACGCGCGAGCTGCTCAGCGGACTTGGGCGGCGCGACGAATTCGGCGGTTTGCGTGGCCATGGCTGCGACTCCTCCCCGTTGCGAACCGCAACTGGCATAGCTGACAGCAATGTCAATAGGATTGCGTTCGGCGGCGTGCCGACAGTGACGTAACGCTCTCCATAGCGGGACATCGTAACCGGTCGTCTCAGCAGCAGCGGGGCGACTGTCCGCTATCGGCGCAACGCGGCATCATACGTCCGAAGCATGTTCCTGGCGAAACACGCGAACACGACATTCATACCCGATTTCTCATCGAGGAACGCCCGCGCCTCCGCCACCGCGATCGCCGTCGCCGCCTCGATTGGATAGCTGTAAACGCCACAGCTGATCGCGGGAAAGGCGATCGTGCGGACGCCGTGCTCGGTCGCGAGCGCGAGGCTGTTGCGGTAGCAGTTCGCGAGCAACTCGGGCTCGCCCTCGCCGCCGCCGCGCCACACCGGTCCCACCGTATGGATTACCCACTTCGCGGGCAGGCGAAACGCCGGCGTGATCCGCGCCTCGCCGGTTGGGCAGCCGCCGATCGCGCGGCACGCCGCAAGCAATTCGGGCCCCGCCGCGCGGTGGATCGCGCCATCGACACCGCCGCCGCCGAGCAGGGTTTCGTTCGCGGCGTTGACGATCGCGTCGACCTCGAGCGTCGTGATGTCGGCGCGGATGGCGCGCATCCTAGCCATCGAGCCCGTCCAGCCGCGACCGCCGCCACAAGTCGCGGTCCCTCTCCACCACCGGGAACAGCCGCGCGCGGCCCCGCGCCTGATACCAGGCCCGGATCACCCAGTCGGCCTTGGCGATCCGTCCGGTGACGACGCGCGCGTCGATCGCCGCCGCGCCTCGCCGCTCCACCTCACGCGCGATGTCGCCGTAGATGCCAGCCGCCGCGAGCACCGCCCAGGCCGAGCGGAAGGG
>JACMKH010000238.1 GCA_014380205.1 Sphingomonadaceae bacterium | reverse complement strand
CGCGCGCGTTCTCGGTGACGAGCAGCACGCCGCCCTCGCCGAACGGGACCGCCGCCGAGACGATCGGCGTGCGGTCGGGTGCGTTGGTCAGCCGCGTCGCGCCCTCGCTGCCCTCGCGCACCGCGACCGCCTCGGGCCAGGCCGAGACGCGATCGACGGCGGGCTCGACATGATCGGGGATTGGCGTGGCGCCCACCACCGTCTCGATGCTCCGGTCGAGAAAGCGCGCGATGTCCTTGCGGAAGGGCTCGGCGTGCGGATCGCGCAGGACATAGCCCGGCGGCCCCTCGGCGAAGCTGTCGAGCATGAGATTGCCCGCCGCGTCGTAGATGCGGATGCGTTTGCCGATCCGCCGCCCGATCGTCACCGCGAGCGAGGCGCGTTCCCCCGGCGGCCGTCCGGCGAAGGCGGTCGCGACGATCGTCGCCTCGGTCAGCGTCTGGTTAAGCCGCTCGTCGAGCAGCCGCACACGGAAGCTGTCGATCCAGAAGAAGCTCCCCGCGAGCAGCGCGATCGCGAAGATGTTGAGCGCGAGGATGCGGCTGGTCAGCGACCATCGCCCCGACCACCGCAACTGGAGATCGTCACTCCTCGGCAAAGCGATAGCCCACGCCATAGAGCGTCTCGATAGCCTTGAACTCGCCGTCGACCGCACGGAACTTGCGCCTGAGGCGCTTGATGTGGCTGTCGATCGTGCGGTCGTCGACATAGACGTCGTCGGTATAGGCGGCGTCCATCAGCTGGTCGCGCGATTTCACCACGCCCGGCCGCTGCGCGAGCGATTCGAGGATCATGAACTCGGTCACGGTGAGCGTGACGTTCTCGCCTGTCCACCGCACCTTGTGCCGCGCCGGGTCCATCTCAAGCCGACCGCGCACGATCCGCTCGGGCAGCGCCTCCTCGGCCTCCGCCTCGTCGCCGGTCCGCGCCGATAGCTCGGCGCGACGCAGGATCGCCCTGATCCGCGCGATCAGCAGCCGCTGCGAGAAGGGTTTCGCGATATAATCGTCGGCGCCCATCGCGAGCCCCAGCGCCTCGTCGAGCTCGTCGTCCTTGGAGGTCAAAAAAATCACCGGCATCGCGCTCTTCTCGCGCAGCCGCCGCAGCAGCTCCATCCCGTCCATCCGCGGCATCTTGATGTCGAGCACCGCGAGATCGGCGGGGTTCTCCGTAAGCGCCTTGAGCGCCGCCTCGCCATCCGAATACACCCGCGTCGCGAAGCCCTCCGACTGGAGCGCGATCGATACGGAGGTGAGGATGTTCCTATCGTCGTCGACGAGGGCGATGGTGGCGGTCATGGGGGGAGATTAGAGGGTGATCGGCGCGAACTAAAGCACCCTCACGTCCGTCATTCCAGCGAAAGCCGGAATCCAGGGCGGATGGCACGGCGTCTGGGGCTCCTCACGCGATCCACGCCGACATGGTGCTGGTGACGGCGGACAAGGTGATGCGCAGGTTTCCGGTGCGGAGCTTGTGGTGATTCTGGACCGCCGGCGGGCGCGGGCGTTGACCGGGACGTTCAGCGCGGCCCCGCCCCCTTGCAATCGACCCAGCAGTGCGCCCTTGGGCTGAACTTAGCGGGTACTTTGGCCGCGTCAGGGCGGTGGCCCAGCGTGACGCCCCCCGCGCCGCCGCTTTGCATTTGGCCCCATTTGCGATAGGCTCGACCCCATGATCCGGGCCCCCCGAGCGGAGCCCGCCCCCTTTCGGAGATCGGCCCTTGACCGCCCGCACCCCCGCCCACTCGCTCGCCTTCCAGGGCATCGCCACCGGCAGCGCGAAAATTCACTGGAATCTCGAGCGCGCGCCGCTGATCGAGGCGGCGCTGTGCCGCGGCGAGGGCAAGCTCGCCAGGCACGGCCCGCTCGTCGTCGCGACGGGCAAGCACACCGGCCGTTCGGCCAAGGACAAATTCATCGTCCGCGACGCCGAGACCGAGGACACGGTCTGGTGGGGCAAGACCAACATCGGCATGACCCCCGATCACTTCGCCGCGCTCAAGGGTGATTTCCTCGCCGCGCTCGGCGAGCGCGAGACGCTGTTCGTCCAGGACCTTTTCGGCGGCTCGCAGCCCGAGCACCGCGTCCGCGTCCGCGTGATCAACGAGCTCGCCTGGCACAACCTCTTCATCCGTACGCTGCTCGTCCGACCCGAAGTGGGGGAACTCGCGGGCTTCGAGCCCGAGTTCACGATCATCGACCTGCCGAGCTTCCGCGCCGACCCCGCGCGCCACGGCACGCGCTCGGGGACCGTGATCGCGGTCAACCTCGCCGAGAAGCTTATCCTGATTGGCGGCACCGCCTATGCCGGCGAGATGAAGAAGTCGGTGTTCGGCATCCTCAACTATCTGCTCCCCGCCGAGGGGGTGATGCCGATGCACTGCTCGGCCAACATGGGCCCGGGCGGCGACACCGCGGTGTTCTTCGGCCTTTCGGGTACGGGCAAGACGACGCTCTCGGCCGATGCGTCGCGCACCTTGATCGGCGACGATGAGCATGGCTGGTCGGACACCGCCGTGTTCAACTTCGAGGGCGGATGCTACGCGAAGGTGATCCGCCTCTCGCCCGAGGCCGAGCCCGAGATCTTCGCGACCACGCGGCGCTTCGGCACGGTCCTCGAAAATGTCGTGATG
>JACMKH010000028.1 GCA_014380205.1 Sphingomonadaceae bacterium | reverse complement strand
CGCCGATACGCTCGAGGACGCGGTCGCCGCGCGCACCGCCGAGCTCGAGCAGGCCAACGCCGATCTGCGCGAGGAGGCGGCCGAGCGCGCCGTCGCCGAGGAGAAGCTCCGCCAGATCCAGAAGATGGAGGCGGTGGGCCAGCTCACCGGCGGGATCGCGCACGATTTCAACAATATGCTCGCGGTGGTCGTCGGTGGGCTCGATCTCGCGCGGCGCAAGGTCGCGTCGAGCCCCGACGAGGCCGGCCGCCATATCGACAACGCGCTCGAGGGGGCCAATCGCGCCGCCGCGCTCACCCGGCGGCTGCTCGCCTTCGCGCGCGCCGAGCCGCTGCTCCCCGAGGGGACCGATCCGGTCGCGCTCATCCACGGCATGCACGATCTCATGGAGCGCACCATCGGCGAGCGGATCGCGGTGTCGGTGATCGCCCCCGACGATATCTGGCCGGTCTGGGTCGATCCGCACCAGCTCGAGAACGCGGTGCTCAACCTCGCAGTCAACGCGCGCGACGCGATGGATGGCGCGGGCGCGCTGACCATCGACGTGCGCAACACCATGCTCGCCGAGCATGAGATCGGTGAGGCGGCAGCAGGCGAATATATCCGCATCGCGGTCTCGGACACGGGAACGGGCATGGCCCCCGAGGTGGTGGAGCGCGCGTTCGAGCCCTTCTTCACGACCAAGCCGCTCGGCAAGGGCACGGGGCTCGGACTCAGCCAGATTTTCGGCTTCGCGCGCCAGTCGGGCGGCGATGTCGCGATCGATTCGACGCCGGGGGAGGGCGCCACGGTCGCGCTCTATCTGCCGCGCTTCGCGGGCGATGCGACCAGCCGCGATCGCGCCGCCGACGCCTTCGCACGGCTTCCCGAGGCGGGAGAGGGCGAGGCGCTGATCATCCTGATCGTCGAGGACGATGAGCGCGTCCGCCGCGCGACGGTCGGCGCGGTCGAGGAGCTCGGCCATGTCGCGATCGCCTGCGCGAGCGGCGAGGCCGCCGAGGAGGCGCTCGCCGCGCGCGACGACATTGGACTGCTGCTCACGGACGTGATGATGCACGGGATGACCGGCCCCGAGCTCGTCGAGCGAATCGCGCCGCGCTATCCCGATCTCGCGATCATCTTCGTCACGGGCTATGTCGGCGAGGCGGGGGACGCCGAGCGCTTCGCGGGGCGCGAGGTGCTGCGCAAGCCCTTCACGATCACCGCGCTCGAGGCGGCGATCGTGGCGGCGCGGGCCAAGGCCGCTAGCGGATCGCCCCCCGAAGCAGCAGCCGAGGCAGCAGAGTAAGCCCGCCGATCAGCGGCCAGCGCCGCTGCCAGGGGCGCACGGTGATCCGCGTCCCGGCGTGGCGGTTTATCTTCCAGGCGAGATAATCGACGCCACCGGCGTAGGTCGCACTCGCTTTGGCGAGGCGAAGCAGCGTCAGCGCCTTTCCCTTGCGTCGAAGCCCGCGCCAGTGGGCGCGCATTGCCTCGGGAGATTTGAAATTGGCGACCTCGCCGTTCGGCCCCACCCCGAGGCGCGACGCGATCACAGCCATCGCTGCAATGCCGAAATCATAATAGCGTTCGGGCTCGCCGTCGATGATCGCGGCGGGGCGGTTGCTGCGTTCGGCGCGCAGCTCGGCGCTGTAGGTCAGCTCGAAGGCCTGGCGCCAAATGCTCTCGGGAGAGTGATTGATCCCCGGCTCCATCATGGGAAGCGTGAGCTGGAACAGCGTCGGCGCGGCCTCGGATACGGCCCCGACCACGCTTCCGCGCGCGGTCTCGTCGGCCCCCCAGGCCAACCTGCTCGGCTGGGCGAAGCGCGCCCAGACCGAAACGCTGCGCGCCCGCGCCGTACATTCACGCGCGAAATCGGCCTCGCTGAGCACCGCGTATTTGGCCTGGAGCCCGTTATGCTCGATCGGGAAGACGTTGGGGGGGATCAGCCGGTTGGCGGCGGCGAGCCAGCGGCGGCCATAGGCCGCGCGATAGTCCGAGACGATCAGGTAGAAATCGAGCATCTGCCCCTCGAGCTCGGCGGTGCGCAGGCACGATCCGTAGAACAGCACCGCGCGTGCGGCCCCGGGATATTGCGCGGCGAGATGCGCGGCGAATTCGGAAACGCGCGGATCGACCGGCCCGGCGAGCTCGGCCGCGACCAGCCCGGCGAGCGGGGTCACGCCGCGAGGCGGACGAACGGCACCGGCGCGGTCGAGGTCAGCACGATCGGCCGGTCGCGGTTGCCCTCGAACAGCTCGCCGTCGAAGATCACGCTCTGGTGGTCGCCCTCGATGCGAATCTCCTCGCCGCGGCTCATGTGCACGCCCCCGCCCGTCGAACGATCGAGCTTGCCCAGGATTCCAGCCCAGGCGGCGCGCAGCATCGCGAGCGGCCGCTGCTCGACCATCATCAGCTTGAGCCGGCCGCCGCTCATCCCCGCGCCGGCAGTCTGGCCGCTCAGCAGCAGCCGCTCGAGCGTGGTCACCATGAGCAGCGAGAAGCGCCCGTCGATCGCGCCCTGATGGATCACCGAGACGCGCACGGGCTCAGGCCGCGGCGGCAGGAAACGGCCGCGAATCCCGAACAGCGCTGAGAACAGCACCGCGAAGGCGGTGAGCACATGGCTGATCCCGTTGGGCAGCCCGAGCGGATAGATTTTGTGGCGGCAATAGAGGATCGTGTCGGCGAGCCCCGCGCCGCCGACGAACATGCCGAGCACGGGGCGACCGTTCGCCGCGCCGTTGGTCAGCGAGATCAGCTCGCGCGAGACGATGTGATCCGCGAGATCGGTGCGCGCGATCTCGATGATCCGCTCGAGCGCGACGACGGGATCGCCTTCCGCGCCGAGATCGAGCGCGATGAGGTTGGTCTTGCCGTTGGGCAGCACCGCGATCGGCGGCGGCGCGTCGCCGAAATGATGGCCATGGTGGAGCTCGGTCATCGCCGCCTGGACGGTGCCGTCGCCGCCGTTGATCACGAGCACCTTGGGATCGACGCGCGCGATCGTGCGCAGGGCCTCGCCGATCTGGCCGACATCCTCGACCTCATAGTGGAAGATGTCGGAGCGCTGCGCGCAGAAGCGCCGGATGCGCGGAAGCTCGGCCAGATTCCCGGTCGACCGGGGATTGGAGAGGAGCGCCACGCAGACCATGCTATCTCCCGCCGATCGGCTCGACCGACGCGCCCTGAAGGTAATTGAGTACGACGTTGATCGAGGTCGTCCCCGCCCCCGCGTTGAACGAGACCTCGTTGAAGCGCGGCCGCATGTCGAACGGGAAGGAGATGTCGGGGTTGCGCGAGAAGGCGGCGCCGTCGCGGCGGTCCGAGCTGCCGTTGTTGTTCTCGTCGTGGCGCACCGCGATCCCGTACGCGCCGGGGGCGGGCAGCGGCAGGCAAACCGCCATCGAACGTCCGGAGAGCCGCACAGGGATGTCGACACGGTGCAGCCATTGGCCGCGTCCGAGCCAATTGTCGCCGCGATACGACTGGACGCGCACGCGCCCCGTCCCTTCGCGAAATCCGTTGACGCGGACGAGCACATGCGTGCCCGATGCGCCCGCGCGGCAGTTGGCGAGGTTGTTCTGAACGACCGTGCCGGCCTTGGCCGGCGCGGCCGACAGCGCGACGAGGGCGGTCGCGGCCATCAGGGGGATCATGGGCTTCAGCATCGAATAATCGCTCCAAGGTTGCGCGCGCAAGCCGGTCAGCCCCGTTTGGGCATGGCGCAATCACGGGTTGTTCCCTATTTGCGACCGATATCGCCGAAGCATGCGGCCAAAATATGGTCATGGAGCGACTGAACTTTGCGATGCTGACCGCGACCGACCGTTATCTCGCCAGGCTGATCTTCGTGCCGATGGTCGCGACGCTCGCGATCGCGGCGATGCTGCTCGTGCTCGACAAGATGCTCCGGCTGTTCGATTTCGTCGCGCGGCTCGGCGGGCCGGTCGATGTCGTCTGGGAGATGCTCGCCAATCTCGTCCCCGAATATCTCTCGATGGCGATCCCGGTAGGGCTCGTGCTCGGCATATTGCTCGCCTTTCGCAAGCTCGCGCTGTCCTCCGAGCTCGACGTGTTGCGCGCGGTGGGCCTCGGCTACGGCCGACTGCTCCGGGTGCCCTACATGTTCGCGATCACGCTGACGCTGCTCAACCTCGTCATCGTCAGCTACCTCCAGCCCTATGCGCGCTATGGCTATGAGGAGCTCGATTTCGAGCTGCGCTCGGGCGCGCTCGGCGCGTCGATCGAGGTCGGCGAGTTCAACAACCTCGGCCGCAGCATGACCGTGCGCGTCGAATCGAGCGAGAACAACGGGCGCGATCTCGGCGGCATCTTCGTCCGCGCCTCCTCCCCCCAGGGGCGCACGCTCGCGGTCACCGCCGAGCGCGGGACCTTCCTCGCCACCGACGATCCCGACACGATGATCTTCCGCCTCGCCAACGGGCGGCTGATCCACGACCAGCCCGGCTTCGAGCGCCCGCGCGTGCTCAGCTTCGCGAGCCATGACCTGCCGATCGACCTGCCGCGCAGCGAGCTCTTCCGCGGCCGCGGCGGCATGCACCGCGAGCTGACCCTACCCGAGCTGGCCGACATCCAGGACGATCCGACGGCGCCGCGCGAGCTCAAGGCGGCTGCCTGGGCGAACCTCCATTACCGCCTCGCCGAGACCGCGATGATGCTGCTGCTGCCCTTGCTCGCGGTCGCGCTCGCGGTGCCGCCCAAGCGATCGACCTCGGCGCTCGGCGTGTTCCTCTCGATCGTGGTGATCACGACCTTCCACAAGATTTGCCAATATGGCGAGGATGTCGCCGCGCTCGGCCGCGTCGATCCGCTGCTCTCGATCTGGACGCCGTTCGTCCTGGTCTCGGCGCTGATCGTCTGGATGTACTACCATCTCGCGCACGTCCCCGGCGGGCAGCCGATCGGCGCGCTCGAGCGCGGGTTCGGCAAGCTCGGCCGCGTGATGCGCCGCTGGCTGCCCTGGGCGCGGCGTCGCGCGCCGGCCGGCTGAGCTCCATGGCGCACGCGCTCCAGTTCTTTCCGTCGCGGACTATCTCCTTCTACATGGCGAAGGTCTTCGTCACGCGCAGCTTCGCGATCCTCGGCGCACTCGTGCTCGTGCTGATGACGCTAGATCTGCTCGGCGAATCGGGGAGCATCCTCGCCTATCCGGGCAACGGCGAGGCGCAGCTCTGGTTTTACGTCTGGCTGCGCGTGCCCCAGCTGATCGACCGTTTCCTGCCCTTTTCGGTGCTGCTCGGCACGCTGATCGCGCTGAGCACGATGAACCACAACAGCGAGATCATCTCGATGAAGGCGGCGGGGCTCTCGGCGCACCAGATTCTCGCGCCGCTGATCGCCGCGAGCGTCGTCATCGCGGGGCTGCTGTTCGTGTTCAGCGACCGCGTCGTCGCGCCCTCCTACGCGACCTTCGCCAACTGGGAGAGCGTCGATTACGGGCCGCTGCCCGAAGGCGAGGCGAGCGCGCGCAACGTCTGGGTCCGCTCGGGCGACGACCTGATCAACGCGCGGCTCGCCTATGGACGCGGGGCCGAGACGCGGCTGCGCGGGGTCGAGGTGTTTGACCGTTCGGGCGGCACGCTCGAGGCGATCGCGAGCGCCCAGCGCGCGCGCTACACGGGCGAGGCGTGGCTGCTCGAGGACGCGACGCGCTTCGACCTCGAGCGCGTCGCCGAGTCGACGCCGCGCGACATGCTCGTCGCCGAGGGCGTCACCCCCGATCAGTTCACCCTCGCCAATGTCGAGGCGCGCAGCCTCGGCTTCGCCGATCTCCAGCGCGCGATCGCCGAGCTGCGGGCCGCCGGGCGGCCAACCGAGCAGCTCGAGGCGGGGCTCTGGCACAAAATCTCGGGGCCGCTTTCGACCATATTGATGCCGCTGCTCGGCGCGGTCGCGGGCTTCGGGCTCGCGCGCTCGGGGCGGCTGTTCGTCCGCGCGATCATCGGCATGGCGCTCGGCTTCGCCTATTTCGTCGCGGACAATTTCGCGCTCGCGATGGGCAATATCGGCGTCTATCCGCCGCTGCTCGCGGCCTGGGCGCCCTTCTTCCTGTTCCTGCTGATCGGCGAGGCGGTACTCATCCGAACCAAGACCGGCAATAAAATTGAACCAGTTCCCTAGCTCCGAAATAAATTGTCCCGCCAGCAGATTGCGAAAATTACGATTCCCGCGTATCAACTCGCCGTAGGTGAGCGAATGCATCTAGATAGAATAAACGGTCGGAACAAGAAACGCTAAAAAGGCGGGAGGCATCGCTGTGCGGCGATGCCCTATTTTCGTGCGATCAGTTTACGGTTAAAGGTAGGACAAACTTGCAGGAATCTAAGGATCTATTTCCGCCGTTCGAGCAAATCTCGAACGCCTCTGCAGCCAACGGCTAAAGCGTCGAACCGCCAGCGACAGCCCTGTATAAACAAGAAACGCACCACCGATACAGGCGATAAATCCGATGATCTGGCCAACAATGCCAAGGCTTTCGCCCGTATGCGTGAACCGGAACCACGAGCGTATCTGCTGAGCGGAATTACGCTGTTCATACGGCTCCCATTTCGAGACCGTCGCAGTTGCGGCATCGAGCGTCAGCGTCGAGCGGCCAAAAACATTCAGCGATTTGCCTTCGTCAATGGTAAAAATTGCGTCCTTTGTCAGCGGCAGACGCAGGCTGATCGATTTCCAGCCGCTGCTCTGCGATTCTGCCAGGGACCACATCGAATTGAGATTTTCCGGTATCACAAAAGGCTGCTCTGCGAGGGGCCCGGTATTTGACGGCGCTTGCTGTGGGGGCGGAATGGCATTGCCGGTCTTGT
>JACMKH010000237.1 GCA_014380205.1 Sphingomonadaceae bacterium | reverse complement strand
TCGCTTCCCTGGTCCGGGCGCTCGAACAGGGCGCGGCCGTTATCCTCGTTGCGCCAGGAGTCCGTCGCCGAGGCGGCGGCGGAGAAGGCGCATGGCGCGCTGGACGAGGCGACGCGCGATCGCGTGCGCGGCATGGCGGCGGCGACCGACAACATCGGCCTGTTCTTCGGCGAGGATATTTTCGTCGCGATCGCCTCGATCCTGCTCATCCAGGCGACCTTCGCGACCTACGGCATCGCGCTCACCCCGCTCGAGCTCTCGGTCTGGGCGATTCCCACGGCGATCCTCGCCTTCCTGATCCACGGCGGGCGGCTGCTCGCGTTCGACCGGGCGCTGTCCGGAAGCCCGCATTCCCGTCATTCCCGCGAAAGCGGGAATCCAGCTGCCTTGTCGGTCTCTCCCGGCGCGGTGAGATCAGAAGAAGAAAAGAAGAAGCTGGATTCCCGCCTTCGCGGGAATGACGGAGGAGAGCCAAACGACTCACCTTCACCCAACCCTCTCCCAAAGGAAGAGGGCTCGTGATCACCCTCGCCTGGCTCTATATCCTCGCGGGCGTCGTCTTCACGCTCTGGTCGATCCGCAGCGCGCTCGACGCGACCAACCCCAAGCGCTTCGGCAACGCCACCTTTTGGGGCCTGCTCGCGTTCAGCTTCTTTTTCGGCGATTATCTAAGCGACCTCGGCAACGGGCTGCTCGTGCTCGCGCTCGTCGGAATCGCGGGTTTCGGCCTGCTCGGGCGGAGCAACCCGCCGACGACCTCGATCGAAGAGCGCCAGGCGCTGTCCGAACGGCTCGGCAACCGACTGTTCCTCCCCGCGCTGATCATCCCGATCACTGCCTTCGCGGGGACGATGCTCTACAACTACACCGCGTTCGGCGCGTCCGGGCTGTTCGAGGCGAGCCGCGTCACCCTCATCCTGCTCGGCCTCGGCGTGCTGATCGCGCTCGCCGTGTGCATGGCATGGCTGCGTCCGCCGCTGCTCGCCCCCATCGATGAGGGACGCCGCCTGATGGATTCGATCGGCTGGGCCGCCGTGCTCCCGCAGATGCTCGCCGCGCTCGGCGCGGTGTTCGCGCTCGCGGGCGTCGGCGAGATCATCGGCGGGCTGGCAGGCGCGGTGATTCCCGAGGGCAACGTCTTCGTCGCGGTCGCGATCTACGCTGTCGGCATGGCGGCGTTCACCATGGTGATGGGCAACGCCTTCGCCGCCTTTCCGGTGATGGCGGCGGCGATCGGCGTGCCGATCCTGATCCAGGGCCATGGCGGCAACGCGGCGGTGATCGGCGCGATCGGCATGCTCGCGGGCTTCTGCGGGACGCTGATGACGCCGATGGCGGCCAACTTCAACATCGTCCCCGCCGCGCTGCTCGAGCTCAGGAGCCAATATGGCGTGATCCGCATGCAGATCGGCACCGCGATCCCGCTGTTCGTCTGCAACCTGCTGCTGATCTACTTGCTCGCGTTCTGAATCGGGCAAATCGAGCCTAACGGCATCGCCCGGTGCGCTCGCTCGTGAACCGGGCGGAGAAGTTCATCGCGTTGGGCGTGCCGTGCGCGCTCACCACGCTGACCTGCCCCTCGATGCCGGTGCGCGTATAGTCGCCGCGCAGCGCATATGTCGCCTCGCCGCCTTCGAGCGCCGTCGGCCGGCAGCTGAGTTCTGCGACGATCGTCCCGTCCTCCATCGAGAACTCGTCGATCTCGCAGTTCTCCTCCCCGTCGAGATCGAGGATGCTCGCGTCCGGATCGGCGGCCTCGTCCTCGGTGATGCAGCCCTCCGAAACGCTGTTGTCGGCGATCTCCCGCGCATATTCCTCGGCGATCCCGGGTTCGAGCTCGGGAAAGGTGATGTTGACGTCGTCGACGCGCGCTTCCCACATTCCGGGATTGACCGCGAAATCGCCATCCGCGTCGGACGATCCACCCATGTTGGCGAACGCGATGCCGAGCAGGACTACGAGCAGCGCGCCCACGACCCCGATCGCAATCCAGCCGTTGCGGTCGATCTTGGCGATGAAGCCCGTGGGCCGCGCCGCGATTTCTTCCGTTCCGCCATCGTCAGCGGCGTCGATGTCTCGGAGCGGGCCCGCGCCGTCGCCGAGCAGCGGCATGGGCGCGCTCATTGCCGGACCGGCGGGCGCGCGAACGGGGGGCGGCGGCGCGGCGGCCTCAACGGTCGGCTCGGGCGATGGCGGCTCGACGGCGGTGGAGTTGTCCGGCGCGGTCTCCTCCTCGACAGCCGGCACCGGGGGATTGGCCGCGTCGCGCGCCGCGACCTGGCGCTTGACCGTCGCGAGCATCCGCTCGATCGTCGCGTCGCGGCGGTCGACCCAGTCGATCCACTGATAGTCCTGGAGCCAATAGGCGAGGCCGCTGGGCTCGATCGCCTCGAGCCGCACGGGATAGATCAGCTTGTCCTGGTCCTCGGCGAGCATGATCTCGCGCTTGACGTGCTTGGACTGATCCGATTGCGCGCAGAACAGGAGCACGATGATATCGGATTTCTTGACCTGCTCGATGATCGCGCGGTCGAACTGCAGCCCGGGCTCGATGTCGTCGGGCGCCATCCAGCCGATCACGCCATTGCGCTCGAACACCGCCTTGACGTGCCTCGCGACCTTTTCCTGCGAATTGTGGTGGCTGATGAAGGCGATCGGCTTGCGCGCCGCGCCGGCCTGATCGTCGCTCATCGCCTCGCCCCGCCCGTTCGCGCCCTCACTCGCGCGCCTGGCCGCAATCGCCGAGATGCTCGCCGGTTGCAACCCCGCGCATCGTGATCGTGCCGGCCTGCGCGACCTCGGTGGTCATGGTGAGGTTGAGCGTGAACTCGGTGGAGGTGTAGCTGCCCTCGATGCTGAGGTTGGTCGGCGCGGGTAGCCCCGCCGCCGTGCAGCTCATCGCGAGCTCGATGCGTCCGTTCGCAATATACGGCTCCGCCGACGCGCAGCTGCCGCCCTGGTCGAGGTTGAAGAAGCCCGCCTGGGGGTTGGCCGCGTCCTCGGGCGAGATACACTGCTCGCCGGTCGTGCGGCTTGCGTTGAGTTGCTGGAGCATTTGCTCGCGCGCCGCATCGGGCAGGCCGGGGGCGTCGAGCTCGTTGATCCAGCTGGTCGTGCGCCACTGGCCGGGCATGAAGAATTGCACATCGGCCGCGGCCTGCTGGCTATCGTTCGGGGCTTCCTCGCCCTCCTCCTCATCGTTCGAGGCAGTCCGCTCGCGATTGCCGTCGCGCGCGCTCGAGCCCGGCTCGACCATCGCGAAGATGCCGAGGCCGACCAGCACGGCGAGCAGCGCGCCGATCACGCCGATCGCGATCCACGCGTTGCGCCCAAACCCGCGCTTGCGCGTCGCGTCGTTCTCCGGCGGAGGTGGGAGCGGACCGGCGGCGG
>JACMKH010000236.1 GCA_014380205.1 Sphingomonadaceae bacterium | reverse complement strand
GCCGGAACCGACGCCTCATCCGTCACCCCCGCGCAAGCGGGGGTCCATCTCCCGGCCTCGCCACCTCACGCAACGCCGGAGATGGATTCCCGCGTTCGCGGGAATGGCGATGCACCGGACTACCCCCCCGAGCAAACCGCCCTCATCGCCGCGCTCGATGCGGCCGAACCCACCGCCGCCACCGCGATCGAGGCCGAGGATTTCGCCGGGGCGATGGCCGCGCTCGCCGCGCTGCGCGCCCCGATCGACGATTTCTTCGACCAGGTCACGGTCAACGATCCCGATCCCGCCAGGCGCGAGGCGAGGCTTGCGATGCTCGACCAGTTCCGCAACGCCGTCCACCGGGTGGCGGATTTCTCGAAGATCGAGGGATGAGGCGCGCGGGCGCGGATCGGGGGAGGATGCCCGCTTGGATGTTTTGACATCGGCTTTCGGCTTCGCGCTCTTGGTCCTCGGCCTGTGGGCGCTGGTCGTCGTGATCATCGCCAGCCAGGGGTGGAGCAGGCTCGCCCATCGGCTGCGCTTCGACGGTGAGATTCCATCCGGCGCCGCGCGGTACGGGATGCAGTCGATGGCGATCGGCGGCACCTGGTTCGCGCCCCGTTATCGAGGCTGCGTGAACGGCTGGCTCGATGCGACCGGCCTATATCTGCGCCCGGGCCTCATCTTCCGGATCGCCCATCCCTTGCTGCGCATCCCGTGGGATCAGATCGACTCGATCCGGCTAGAAGGCTTCGGACCTTTCCAGAGACTCCGGTTCCGCCTCGCGCACGATCTCCCCGACCTGACGATTCATGGCGCCTTGGGCAGGGCGGCGGCGGACGAGTGGAGCGTCCGCACGGGCCGCGCGCTGACAGAATGAAGAACGACGCGGGCATGACCCAACATGTCTACCGCTTCGGCGGCGGCGTCTCGGAAAGGGGCGCGGCGAGGGCTTGCGATGCTCGACGATTTCCGCGACGCCGTCCACGTCGTTGCCGATTTTCTCGAAGATCGAAGGCTGAGGCCGGATTGGTGAATATGACCTATAGTCAATATTTTACAACCAAATCCTCCGATCCCATCAAAGCGTCGTTGGGCTGTACTTTGGGTGTACTTTGGAGGCCCGGCCGTCTCATGAGGCTCGCATGACCCAATCTGTCTACCGCTTCGGCGGCGGCGTCTCGGACGGGGGGCGCGGCGACCGCGAGCTGCTCGGCGGCAAGGGCGCGAACCTCGCCGAGATGGCCTCGATCGGCCTGCCGGTTCCGCCCGGCTTCACCATCACCACCGCGATGTGCCTCCGCTACTACGACGAGGGCCGCCAGTTTCCGCCCGCGCTCCGCGACGAGGTCGCCGCCGGCGTAGCGCACATCGAGGCGGCCACCGGCAAGGCGTTCGGCGACTCCGCCAACCCGCTCCTCGTCTCGGTCCGCTCGGGGGCGCGCGTGTCGATGCCGGGGATGATGGACACCGTGCTCAACCTCGGGCTCAACGACGAAACCGTCGCGGGCCTCGCGGCGAGTTCGGGCGATCCGCGCTTCGCCTGGGACAGCTACCGCCGCTTCATCCAGATGTACGCCGACGTCGTCCTCGGCCTCGATCACGGCGCGTTCGAGGAGGCGCTCGAGATCGCCAAGGAGGACAAGGGCATCGTCCTCGACACCGAGATGACCGCCGACGACTGGCAAGCGCTCGTCGCCGAATACAAGCGCATCGCCGCCGAGGAGCTCGAGCAGCCCTTCCCGCAGGACCCGTGGGACCAGCTGTGGGGAGCTATCGGCGCGGTGTTCGGCTCGTGGCACGCCGAGCGCGCCCGGACCTACCGGCGGATCAACGCCATCCCGCACGATTGGGGCACCGCGGTCAACGTCCAGGCGATGGTGTTCGGCAACATGGGCGAGAGCTCGGCGACCGGCGTCGCCTTCACCCGCGATCCCGCCACGGGCGAGCGCGCGCATTACGGCGAGTGGCTGATCAACGCGCAGGGCGAGGATGTCGTCGCGGGCATCCGCACGCCGCAATATCTGGCCCGCGCCGCGCGCGAGCGCGCGGGGGCCGCGCCGCTTTCGATGGAAGAGGCGATGCCCGAGACCTTCGCCGAGCTCGCGCGCGTCTTCGACCTGCTCGAGGCGCACTACCGCGACGTCCAGGACATCGAATTCACCGTCGAGCGCGGCACGCTCTGGATGCTCCAGACGCGCAGCGGCAAGCGCACCGCAAAAGCCGCGCTCAAGATCGCGGTCGACATGGCCGAGGAAGGGCTGATCAGCGAGGACGAGGCCGTGCTTCGCGTCGACGCGCAGGCGCTCGACCAGCTGCTTCACCCCACGCTCGATCCCGCGGCCTCGCGAGAGGTGATCGCGAGGGGCCTGCCCGCCTCGCCGGGCGCGGCCTCGGGCGCGGTGGTGTTCGACGCCGAGACCGCCGAACATCGCGCCGCGATCGGCGAGGACGTCATCCTCGTCCGCGTCGAGACCAGCCCCGAGGACATCCACGGCATGCACGCCGCGCAAGGCATCCTCACCGCGCGCGGCGGGCTCACCAGCCATGCCGCGGTTGTGGCGCGCGGCATGGGGCGGCCGTGCGTCTCGGGCGCCGGCCATGTCGCGATCGACGCCAAGAACCGCGTCTTCCGCGTCTCCGGCCGCGAGATCGCCGAGGGCGAGGTGATCACCATCGACGGCGCCTCGGGCGAGGTCATGCTCGGCGCGATCCCGCTCGTCCAGCCCGCGCTCTCGGGCGATTTCGGCCGGCTGATGGAATGGGCCGACCGCTCGCGCCGCCTCGGCGTCCGCGCCAATGCCGAGACCCCCGCCGACTGCCGCGTCGCGCGCGATTTCGGCGCCGAAGGCGTGGGCCTCTGCCGCACCGAGCACATGTTCTTCGAGGCCGGCCGCATCGCCGCCGTCCGCCAGATGATCTTCGCGGTCAGCGAGCACGGCCGCCGCGCCGCGCTCGACAAGCTGCTCCCCGAGCAGCGCGACGATTTCCGGCAGATTTTCGAGATCATGGCGGGCCTCCCCGTTACCATCCGCCTGCTCGACCCGCCGCTCCACGAGTTCCTGCCGCACAGCGAAAGCGAGTTCGCGGACATCGCTGCCAAGGCCGGGGTCGGCGTCGACGCGCTCAAGCGTCGCGTCACCGAGCTTCACGAGTTCAACCCGATGCTCGGCCACCGCGGCTGCCGGCTCGGGATAAGCTATCCCGAAATCTACGAGGTCCAGGCGCGCGCGATTTTCGAGGCCGCCTGCGGGGTCGCCGCCGCGTCGGGCGATGCGCCGCTCCCCGAGGTGATGATCCCGCTCGTCGCGACGCGGCGGGAGCTCGAGCTGATGAAGGCCGTGGTCGACGAGGCGGCGGCGGCGGTGTTCGCCGAGCAGGGCCGTTCGATCGACTATCTCGTCGGCACGATGATCGAGCTTCCCCGCGCTGCGCTGCGCGCCGGCGACATCGCCGGGGCCGCCGAATTCTTCAGCTTCGGCACCAACGATCTGACCCAGACCACGCTCGGCGTCAGCCGCGACGATGCGGGCCATTTCCTCGGGCTTTATGTCGACAAGGGCATCTACGCGCGCGATCCCTTCGTCAGCCTCGACATCGAGGGAGTCGGCGAGCTGATCGAGATCGCGGTCGAGCGGGGCAGGGCGGCGCGGCCGGGCCTCAAGCTCGGCATCTGCGGCGAGCACGGCGGCGACCCCGCCTCGATCGCCTTCTGCGAGCGCGTCGGCCTCGATTACGTTAGCGCCTCGCCCTATCGCGTCCCCATCGCGCGCCTCGCCGCGGCGCAGGCGGCCCTCAGGAGGGGTTAGAAAACTCGCGCTCGTGATCCTCGGCGTGGCCGGAAGCCAGCATCGCGGCTTGCTCGCGCCAGCGCTCGCGCTCGATCCGGCCCGGCTCGGCGCCGAGCTGGCCTTCGACGCGCGCCGCGTCCTCCTCGCTCATCCGCGCGACCTGCTTGTAGCGGTGGAAGCCGAGCTCGTTGAGCCGCACTTCGCCGTCGCGTCCGATGCCGTGGATCACCGAAAGGTCGTCGCTCCCGCGCACCCCTCCCGCGATGGCCGCCCCCGTCCCCGCGCCGATCGCGGGCGCGTTGCGCTCGAGCTCGGCGATGCGTTCGTTCGACGCCTGTACGCGCGCTTCGTGCCCGCGTTCGAGCGTCTCGCGCTCGCGCTCGAGCGCGACATAGCGGTCATGCTCCTCGCGGTAGCGTCGCTTCCACTTGCCGCCCGATCCCATCAACCCGCCTAGCAGCACGCCGGCGAGCAGTACGAGTCCGAGCACGATCCAGGTTTCGGGCGTGAAATCGGCCATGGCGGCGCTCCCTTTGGGGCGTGAACCCGGGAGGCGCCGCCATTGTTCCGAAGGTCAGCGGTTGACCAGATTGTCTGAGATCGAGCAGGCGGCTGGGCCGAGGATGACGATGAACAGCACCGGCAGGATGAACAGGATCAACGGCACGGTCATGATCGCGGGCAGCCGCGCGGCCTTTTCCTCGGCGCGCATCATCCGCTCGTTGCGGAACTCGGCCGAAAGCACGCGCAACGCGCTCGCCAGCGGGGTGCCGTATTTTTCGGTCTGGATCATCGTCGTGACCACCCCGCGCACCGATTCGAGCGCGACGCGGTGCGAGAGATTCTCGAACGCCTGGCGCCGGTCGGTGAGGAAGCCCAATTCGATCGCGGTCAGCGCGAACTCGTCGCCGAGCTCGGGA
The DNA here is from genome assembly GCA_014380205.1 of Sphingomonadaceae bacterium. GTDB lineage: Bacteria > Pseudomonadota > Alphaproteobacteria > Sphingomonadales > Sphingomonadaceae > Parasphingopyxis. Next base: position 5,289 of record JACMKH010000236.1, on the reverse strand, counting down.
TAGGCCCTGCCCAGCTCGCGCGCGACGCGATGAAAAGCGGCGTCGACGGTGAGCCCTGCCTCGGCGCAGATCACGAGCAGATCGAGCGCGTCGGGGAGGCCCTTGCGGATCGCGTGGCTGCGCTTGGTGACTTTGTTGTGGACGTAGAGGTCGGGCGCCTTGTAGCTCAGCAGCAGCGTGGTCGCGAGCAGGGCGAACTTCTTGATCGGTCCCCATTCGGGAAACGCGCCGAACGCATAGACCGCGAGCGCCATGCCGCCGCCGAGCACGATCGGCAGCACGAGCCGGCCGAAGATGATCGCGACCGCCCAGTCCTTCGAACGGATGCCGGCCTGCATAAGCTTCTTCTGCGCGGCCTTGAGCTGCTCCTCCTGGAGCACGCTGAGCGAGCTCAGGAACGAGCGCATCCGGTCGGTGGTTTGGTTCTTGGTGGTGAGCGACTTGCGGCGGCGCGAAGCCGAGGCGGTGATCCCCGCCTTGAGCTGCTCGCGGCGATCATTGAGCGCGCGCACGCGCCGCGCCATCGGATCGCGCACGGTCGTCGCGGCATAGACCGCGAGCAACACGGCCATCGTCGCGACGGCGACGAGCAGCGTCGCAACCCAATAGACATCGACGCCGAGGATCGTGGGGCCTGCTTCTGTCATCTTTCCGCCGCTCCCCGCTAGATCTCGAAGCTGACCATCTTGGCCATCACGAAGATGCCGATGCCCATCCACACCAGTCCGCCGATGCCGGCGACCATGAGCCGCTCATCCATGAAGAAATCGTCCATATAACCGGGGTTCATGAACCAGACGATGCCGAACACGAAGAAGGGCAGCGAGCCGACGATATAGGCCGAAGCCTTGGATTCGGACGACATCGCGCGGATCTTGAGCTTCATCTGGCCGCGCTGGCGGAGCACCGTCGCGAGGTTCGACAGCGTCTCGGCAAGGTTGCCGCCGGTCTCGCGCTGGATCGCTAGCGTGATGATGAAGAACTTGAATTCGGGCGTGTCGAGCCGCCGCGTGGTCTCGTCGAGCGCCTCGTCCATCGTTCGCCCGATCCGCATCTTGTCGACCACCGATTGAAACTCAACGCCGACGGGCCCCGGAATCTCGTGGGCGACGACCGCGAGCGTCTCCGAGATCGGCAGGCCCGCGCGCAGCCCGCGCACGAGAAGCTCGATCGCTTCGGGAAAGCGCGCGTTGAACTTCTTGATGCGCTTCTTGATCGCCCGCCCGACAATGACGTGCGGGATGAACAGTCCTGCGAAGACTCCCGCGAGCAGCGCGAGCAACAGCGGCGCGCCGCGCAGATACAGCAGGACGAAGACGACCGCGAGGATCGCGAGCGAGACGATCCCGTACTGGCCCAGCGTCCAGCTCTTGCCGGTCTGTGCGATGCGCCGGCGCAGCATGTCGGGGCGCGGGATATATTGCGCCGCGAACTCCTCGAGCCGCGATTCGCGCCGGTTCGCGAGCACCCGGCGAAGCTGGGTCTCGGCGGCGGCGGCGAGCACGTCGCCGTGCCGGCCCTTGATCGCGAGCAGCCGGCGCTCCTGCGCCTTGCGCGAGCTCGGGCCGAGCACCATCATCGCGAGAAGCGCGACGACGCCGGCGAGGCCCAGGCCGAAGATCAGAAACGGCGCCATAAGCTCATCCAATTCCATCGCTCGCGCGGCGGCGCGATGCGCGCGCCGCGGGTGTCGAAGCCTCTGTCAAACTCACGCCGCCTGCCTGGCGCCGGGCCTTTTCGAGAGCATCGACTTGAAGCCGCCGAGCTTACCCATCAGCGAGGTCGAGCCGCCGGGCTGCTCGCCGTCGGCATCGTGGGAAAGCTGGCGCGCGAGTTCGACGATCGGTGTCACGGTCTTGCTCGACTTGCCCGCCTCGGCGAGCGTCTTGCCGAGCTTCGCGGCCTGCACCGCGACCTTGGGATCGAACGGGATGAGGAAGTCGATCTTGCGCTCGATCGAGGATTCGAAATCCTTGCGATTGATCTCCATGAGCCCGCTCGCGGGCACGCGGTTCGCGGCGACGAGCAGCTGCGCATGCGGCGCGTTCGACTTCAGCCAGGCGAGCAGCCGGATCGAATCGCGCGTCGCGGCGAGCGTCAGCTCGGTCACGACGACGATGCGATGGACGTCGTGGATCAGGTGCGGGTGCTGGATCAGCATCGGGCGAGGCAGATCGACGATCGAGATCTCGAACGCGTTCTTGAGCTCCTCCTGAAGCTGGTAGAAGGCGGTGCCGTCGGTCAGCATCGGCTGATTGATCGGCGCCTCGGCCGAAAGCACGGCGAGCTTGTCGTTGGCGCGAACCATCGCGCGCTCGATGAACAGCCCGTCGATTCGGCTTGGATTCTCGATCGCGTCGGTCAGCCCGCGGCCTGGCTCGAGATCGAGGCTCAGCGCGCCCGTTCCGAAATGGATGTCGAGATCGAGCAGCGCGGTGAGGTTGCCCATCTCGGCGCTCATCAGCCAGGCGATCGAGCTCGCCAGCGTCGAGGCGCCGACGCCGCCGCGCGCGCCGATGATCGCCGACATGATGTGCGGCTTGCTGTGCTCGCCGCCCTCGACGTTGCGCGGGCCCGAGACGATCATCTGCGCATTGGTCAGCGCGTCGCGGATCTGGTCGGGATTGAACGGCTTGAGGAGGTAATCCTGAATGCCGCTCGACAACAGGTCGCGATAGAGCCGCACATCGTTGACCTGGCCCGCCGCGATCACGACGGTTCCGGGTTCGCAGACCTCGGCGAGCGCGTTGATGTCGCTCAGCGGGTCGCCGCTCTCGGAAAGGTCGACGAACAGGATGTTGGGGCTGGCCGAGATCGACAGCGACTGGACCGCATTGCGCAGCCCCCCCTTGTTGACCCATTCCTGCGCCCAGCCCATCTCGGTGACGATCGGCTTGAGCAGGTCCGAGGTTTCGTCGTCGCAGACATAGGCGACGAACGGGTTGCGCAGCGCGTTGCGCGCGGGATTGAAGGGCGCGTTCATCAGTTGTTGCCTCCGCTTTCCGAAGTGGCGGGCGCTTCGAGATCATCGGAACCCGTGGGCTCGGCGTTGCGATAGGCCTCGATCGCGCGCGTGGTGGTGCGCGCGTCGCCGCCCAGCGCGCCGCGCTGTCCGCGGACCAGGTCCTCGGGATTGGCGACCATTGCGGCGAGATTCGAGTTCACCCCGCAGCCATAGTTGGAGGTCGTCGAGGCCGAAAAATCGGGAGTCGAGGGTCGGCGCCAGTCGGGGCAGCCGGGAACGGTCGCTACCGCGCGGCTAACGACCACCCGCATTTCTCCAGGACGGACCTGACCGGCGGTGATGGGCGCGACATCCGCGAGCAGCATGCCGTGGCGCGCCGCCAGCTCGGCGACCGCCGCACGACGCGCCGCCCCGCCGTAGGGATTGGGATCGTCGATCGAGACGCGGTCGCCGTAGCCGAGCTCGATCGCGTTGAACCAGTCGTTGACCCGCATCATCTCGCCCGGCGACATGCCGTCGCCCGAGGCGCTCACGTCGAACACATAGTCGGTGCGGCTGACCACCGGTTGGTGGACCGAGGTGAGCCCCGGATTGGAGGGTGTGTTGCAGGCGCCCAGCGTCAACGCGACGGCGAGGACGGTGGATGTGGCGAGAGTTCGCATCGACTTTCTCCTGAGACGCGGGCGGTTAGTCATTGAAGCTGAAGCCGGGCGCGGCGGGTCCGCTCTGCTGGGCGGGCGCCGGCGATGGGGCCTGCGAGACCGGACCGATCCCCGGCGCGACCGTCGTCGGCGGCGCCATCGACGGCTGGGGCGGCGGCCCCGCTTCATAGCCGCCATGGGTCCGGCCCAATCCGAGCGTCTCGGCGTCGTTCATCCCCCGATAGCCGTCGGTCGGCAGCGCCAGCTGATTGGCCGAAACCGGCCGCACCAGATAGGGCGTCACGATGATGACGAGCTCGGTTTCGCTGCGCTGGAAGCTGTTCGAGCGAAACAGCGCGCCGATGATCGGCAGGCTGCCGAGGAACGGCGCGCGATCGATCGTGTTGCGATGCGAGTTGCGCATCAACCCCGCAATCATGAAGCTCTGGCCCGAGCCGAGCTCGACCGTGGTCTCGGCGCGCCGCGTGGTGATCGCGGGCACCTCGAAGTCGTTGAGCTCGACCGCGCCCTCGTTCGAAAGCTCGGAAACCTCGGGCCGGACGCGCATCGAAATGCGGCCATTGGCGAGCACGGTCGGCGAGAAGGCGAGGCTGACACCGAACTGCTTGTATTCGATCGTGACCCGGCCGAGCTCCTCGGAGATCGGGATCGGGAATTCGCCGCCCGCGAGGAAGCTCGCGGTCTCGCCCGAAAGCGCGGTGAGGTTGGGCTCGGCAAGCGTGGTGACGAGGCCATCGGCCTCGGCGAGATCAAGCGCCGCGCCGAGGTCGAGCCCGAACAGGCTGCCGAAGCCGCCAATCGTCGTTGCTCCAACCGCGCCGACCATTCCGTTGATCAGCCCGGTTTCCTCATCCCTGGTGAAGGCGTTGGCGCGACCCTGGGTGAGCGCGAAGCCGAAGCCGCCTGTCATGTCTTGCGCGAGCAGGTTGACCCCGATGTCGCGGACCACCGAGCGGTTGACCTCGGCGATGCGGACCTGAAGGTTGACCTGGAGCGGCGTCGCGGTGCGCAGCCGGCTGACCACCTCGGTCTCCTCGCCGACGAACGCCTGGACGAGCCGTTGCGCGTCCTCGACATCGGCGGGCTCGGCGACTGTGCCGGTGAGCAGCACCATGCCGTTCATCGGCGTCGCGGCGATCTGCGCCTCGGGCATCGCCACCCGCAGCATCTGGTCGATGCTGTCGATGTTGTTGCCGACGCGGACATTGGCCGACCAGACGACGTTGCCGCCCCGGTCGCTCGCATAGACCGTGGTCTCTCCGGGCGCCTTGGCGAAGACGTAGAGCGCCGTCGAGGAGCGGACCTGGACATCGGCGATCCCGTCGTTGGCGACGAACAGATCGGTCATCGGCCGGGGCAGGTTGACCAGCTGGCCGCGCCCTACCGAAAGGTTCAGGCTGTTAGCCGGGGCCGACATCGATTGCGCCTGGGCCGGGCTCGCCGTCGCGACGAAGGTGCTCGCTGCGATCGCGGCGGCGATGACCGTGGTCAGCGCGCCGTGGCGAAGGTTCTGCTTGAACGTCATTATCTGTTACCCCCAACCGGAACTACGGTGACGTTGTTGCCCCGCGCGACGCGCACGCTCGGGCCGGTGACGATGGGCTGGCCCGCCGCAGCCGTGGCGACCGCGGCGGTCATGTCGGCGGCGACCGAGGTCTGCTG
>JACMKH010000235.1 GCA_014380205.1 Sphingomonadaceae bacterium | reverse complement strand
CCACGCCCCCGCCATCGCCTGGCCGATCGCCATACCCGCACCCGCGCCCGCGCCGAGCCCGGCCATGCCGCCCTCCTGCTTGGCGGCGAGCTCGATCGATTCGGCGGCCTGGAACTTGGCGTATTGGTCGAGATCGCCGAGCACGCGCATCGAGCTGCCCTTGTCGAGATGGCGCTGGACCTCCTCGGGGAGCGAGACGCTCTCGACGAAGAAGGTCGGCACCTCGAGCCCGTACTGCTCGAACGCGGGGGAGACAGCGGCCTTGAGCGCGTCCGAAAGCTTGGCCTGGTTGGCCGCGAGATCGAGGAAGGGCACGTCCGATGAGCCGAGCCCGGTGGCGAGCGCGGTCGCGATGGCGGCGCGCAGCTGCGGCTCGATGTCGCTCACGCGGACCTCGGAGAGCGTGCCGACCAGCGCCGCGTAGAAGGGCGCGATCGACTTGACGCGGAACGAATAGCTGCCGAACGCGCGCAGCCGCACCGGGCCGAGCTCCTTGTCGCGGATCGTGACGGGCTGGGCGGTGCCCCATTTGAGCCCGGTCTGCTCCTTCTGCGAGAAGAAGTAGATGTCCGACTTGAAGGGCGATTTGAACGCCTTGTCCCAGTTGCGCAGGTTGGTCAGCACGGGCAGGTTCTGCGTGTCGAGCGTGTGAAGGCCGGGGCCGAACATGTCGGCGATCACGCCCTCGTCGACGAACACCGCCGCCTGCGTCTCGCGCACCGTCAGCTGCGCGCCGTTCTGGATCTCGTTGTCGATGAAATCGAGCCGCTCGGCGAGCTCGCCGGGCTCCTCCCGCCACTCGATGACATCGATGAACTGCTTGGAGATAAAGTCGCGCAATCCCATGGGGTCCTCCGCTCGCTATGCCGGACATTAGCGCGGATGCGCCAATGTGCAATCATGCGTAGGTGATATAGGTAGGCAACACGGTAGCGCCAGTGGCGGCGCGGCAAATTTTCCAAGGGCGCAGCTCAGGCGACCGCTTGCAGTCCCTTGCGCTCGATGATCGACAGCAGCCGGAGCGCCGGCCCGCCCGGCCGGTTCACGCCGCGCTCCCAATCGGAGACGAGGCTGCGCGAGATGTTGAGATAGGCGGCGAAGACCGGCTGCGTAGATGCGCCAGGTGTAGGATCGGGTCAGGCTGGCGACAGGCGCGCCGTGCTATGCGCGTGCGCCGACATTCGCCGGAGGAACGGCATGGCCCGTCGCGCCGCGCTCGCCAATCATCGCTTGCATGTTGCCGCGCCCGTCTTCGCATCGCGCGCGTCAACGCATTTCCGCGAGACAGGGTGTCTGCTTTGTCTTCTTCCGCGCCCGGGCGCCTTCAAACCGCGATCGGCGAAAGACGCGCCTGAGTGTGACCTTCGTGTGACCTTTCGCCACCCGCCGCCCGCCGCGCTCGCGTTGCTTTTGCCGCGCCGCGCTTTATCCCAGCGTTACGAGGAGGCGCGCATGACCGAGCAGGAACTGTATCCCGTCCCCCCGGCCTGGGCGAAGCGCGCCTATGTCGACGCGGCGGGATATGCGCGGATGCACGGGCGCAGCCTCGCCGATCCGGGGAGCTTTTGGCTCGGGCAGGCCAAGCGGCTGACCTGGATCAAGCGACCCGAGATCGCGGGCGACTGGTCGTTCGATGCGGGCGATTTCCACATCCGCTGGTTCTCCGACGGCAAGCTCAACGTCTCGGCCAACTGCATCGACCGCCATCTCGCGGCGCGCGGCGCGGCGATCGCGATCATCTGGGAGCCCGACGATCCCGCCGAGGAGCCGCGCCGGATCAGCTATGCCGAGCTCCACCGCGAGGTCTGCCGCTTCGCCAATGTGCTAAAGGCCGAGGGCGTGGCGAAGGGCGACCGCGTCACCGTCTACATGCCGATGATCCCCGAGGCGGCGTTCGCGCTGCTCGCCTGCGCGCGGATCGGCGCGGTCCATTCGGTGGTGTTCGGCGGCTTCTCGCCCGAGGCGCTCGCGGGCAGGATCAACGATTGCGACAGCACCTTCGTGATCACCGCCGACGAGGGGCGGCGCGGCGGCAAGACGATCCCCTTGAAAGCCAATGTCGACGCGGCGGCCGCGCAATGCCCAAGGTTGAAGAAGGTGATCACAATCCGCGCGACGGGGGGCGACATCGCGATGAAGCCGGGGCGCGACATCTGGTATCACGAGGCGGCCGAGGGGGCGGCGGAGACCTGCCCGCCCGAGCCGATGGGCGCCGAGGACCCGCTGTTCATCCTCTACACCTCGGGCACGACCGGCCAGCCCAAGGGCGTGCTCCACACGAGCGGCGGCTATCTGCTCTGGGCGGCGATGACGCACCACTATGTGTTCGATTACCGGCCGGGCGAAATCTACTGGTGCGCGGCCGATATCGGCTGGGTCACCGGGCACAGCTACATCGTCTACGGCCCGCTCGCCAACGGCGCGACCACGCTGATGTACGAGGGGCTGCCAAACTGGCCGACGCCGAGCCGCATCTGGGAGGTGGCGGACCGTCACGGGGTCGAAATCCTCTACACCGCGCCTACGGTGCTGCGCGCGCTGATGCGCGAGGGCGACGAACATGTGCGACGCACCGATCGGGCGAGCCTCAGGCTCCTCGGCACGGTCGGCGAGCCGATCAACCCCGAGGCGTGGCGCTGGTATCACCATGTCGTCGGCGAGGGCCGCTGCCCGATCGTCGACACCTGGTGGCAGACCGAAACCGGCGCGGCGATGATCGCGCCGATGCCGGGCGCGACCGATCTCAAGCCGGGCTCGGCGACCAGGCCGATGTTCGGGATCGAGCCGCAGATCGTCGACGGCGAGGGGCGCGTGCTCCAGGGCGCGGCCGAGGGCAATCTCGTCATCGCGCGCTCGTGGCCCGGCCAGATGCGCACCGTCTACGGCGATCACGACCGCTTCTTCCGCACCTATTTCGCGACCTTCGACGGCAAATATTTCACAGGCGACGGCGCCCGGCGCGACGCGGACGGTTATTACTGGATCACAGGCCGCGTCGACGATGTGATCAACGTCTCGGGCCACCGCATGGGCACCGCCGAGGTCGAGAGCGCGCTCGTTCTCCATGCGTCGGTCGCCGAGGCCGCGGTCGTCGGCATGCCGCACGAGATCAAGGGCCAGGGCATCTACGCCTATGTCACGCTCAAGGCCGACGTGGCGGCGAGCGAGGAGTTGCGCGGCGAGCTCCGCCAATGGGTGCGCACCGAGATCGGCCCGATCGCGACCCCCGACGCGATCCAGTTCGCGCCCGGCCTGCCCAAGACGCGCTCGGGCAAGATCATGCGCCGCATATTGCGCAAGATCGCCGAGGGCGATGTCTCGAGCCTCGGCGACACGAGCACGCTCGCGGAGCCGGCGGTGGTGGACGATCTGGTGGCGAACCGGGTGGGTTGACAGTCATTCGTTTGTAACCTATACATTACAAAATGATTGAAGTCGTCAAGACAGCAGCGTTCCGACGTTGGCTTGACGGACTGAGGGACGCCCGCGCGTTCGCGAAGGTGACCACGCGGATTATGCGGATGCGCGACGGCAATTTCGGGGACGTGCGACCCGTCGGCAAAGGAGTGAGCGAGATGCGGATCGACTATGGCCCCGGCTATCGCGTCTATTTCGTGCAACGGGGTTCCGCGCTCGTGATCCTGCTGGGCGGCGGAACCAAGGGCGGGCAGTCACGCGACATCGCCGCCGCCAAGCGGCTCGCGTCCGAACTGGAGTAATAACATGCCTCTTGAAACCACACCCTTCGATGTCGCCGAGCACCTCACCAGCGACGAGCGTGTCGCCGCCTATCTGGAGGAGGCATTCGACGATGGCGATCCTGCGCTTATCGCAGCCGCGCTCGGCGATGTGGCGCGCGCACGGGGTATGGCCCGCCTCGCTGAAGAAGCCGGAATCAGCCGCGAGGCGCTCTATCGCTCGCTCAGCGACAAGGGAAATCCGCGGCTTTCCACGCTGCTCGGCGTGACCCGGGCACTAGGAATGAAGCTCGCGATCGTGCCCGACCGCAAGGCAGCCTGATCAGACCTTGACCACCCGCAGATCGATCAGGCTCCTCGCCGAGGCGACGATCGATTCGTCCGGCGGGCGCGCCTCCCAGCCCAGCACCTCCTTCGCATGGCTCGCGTCCATGTTGCGGATCTTGCCGAGCTCGCCGGTGACTTGGCGGATCGAGGGATCGAAGCGCGCCATCAGGCGGACGAGCCAGTCGGGGAGGCGGCGCGCTCGGACCTTTGCCGCCTCGGGGCCGAGCCGCTGTTTGAGGATGCGCGCGACGTCGATCAGCTTGAGGAACGGTCCCGAGGCGATGAAGCGTTCGCCCGCCATGTTGGGCGCGGTGAGCGCTCGGGCGTGGAGATCGGCGACGTCGCGGACGTCGACGACGCCGAACCCGATGTCGGGCAAGCCCGGCATGCGGCCCTCGAGCATGCGGCGGATGACCGTGACCGAAGCCGAGAAATCGGGGCTCATCACGGGGCCGAGCACGAGCGAGGGGTTGATCGCGCAATATTCGATGCCTCCGCCCTCGGCCGCGACCCAGCCGCGCGCGGCGCGCTCCGCGATGGTCTTGGATTTGATGTAGGGGTAGCAGTCCTTGTGATCGAGGTTGGTCCAGTCGGCCTCGGTGAAGGTGTAGGTTCCGCGCGGGCGGCCATAGGCGATCGCCGCCGCCGAGGAGGTCATCACGAAGCGCGTGACCCCGGCGTCGCGCGCGAAGCGGAGCGCGCGCAACGCCCCCTCGCGCGCGGGGACGATGAGCTCGTCCTCGTGCTTGGGCGCGCGGACGGGGAGCGGCGAGGCGAGATGCGCGACATGGCTGCAGCCCGCGACCGCGTCGGCCCAGCCCTTGTCGTGTGTGAGATCGGCGGCGAACACGCGTAGCTTCGCGTCATCTACGGCGAGCGTCGCGCGCAGCGCCGCCTCCTTGGCCAGCGAGCGGATCGTCGTGTGGACGGTCCAGCCCTGCTCGATCAGCTGGCGGATGAGGAAACCCGCGATATAGCCGCTGCCCCCGGTGACGAGCACGGTGCCGCTCATGATCCCCTCCCTGCGATGTGTAAGTACTAGCTAGCACCTCCAGTTTCGTTTCGCGACTGGCATGGCGGCTTTGACAGTGCGGCAGCGAAACGGCACGGGCCGCGCAATGCGCGATATCGACACGCTCGTCATCGGCGGCGGGATCGCTGGGCTTTCGGCAGCGGCGCGGCTCGCGCGGCATGGCTCGACCGTGGTGCTCGAGGCCGAGGATGCGGTGGGCTTCCACAGCTCGGGGCGCAGCGCGACCTTTTGCCATTTCGGCATCGGCGGCGATCTGGTGCGCAAGCTCACCGCGATGAGCCGCGAGGTATTCGCTCGAGCCTCGGGCGAGGCGCGGGTCGCGCGGACGCATCCGGCGTTGTTCATCGCGCGTGCGGACGAGGAGGAGCGGCTCGACGCGCTCGCGCGGGCGACCGCGCTGCACGTATCGGATGCTGAGCGGATCGCGGGCGACGATCTCACCGCGATTGTCCCTGTCCTACGGAGGGGCAGCGATGGCTTCGTCGCCGGACTGCTCGATCGACGCGCCTTCAAGCTCGATTCGGACGCGCTGCTCCAGACCAACATCCGCGAGCTCCGCGCCGCCGGCGGCGAGGTTGCGCTCGCCTCCCCTGCCGAAGCGATCCGCCGCGAAGGCGAACGCTGGATCGTCGATACACGCGGCGAAAGCTATTCGGCGCACTATCTCGTCAACGCCGCGGGCGCCTGGGCCGACGAAATCGCGATCCGCGCCGGCGTTGCGCCGCTCGGCCTGCGTCCGCTCCGCCGCACGATCATCCAGTTCGAGCCGCCCGAGGGCGTGGACGTCTCAGCCTGGCCCTTCACCAAGACCGTCGGCGAGGGCTTCTACTTCCTTCCCGAGGGCCCCGCGCGCCTGCTCGCCTCTCCGATGGACGAGACTCCGACCGACCCGTGCGACGCCCAGCCCGAAGAGGAGGACATCGCGCTCGCCGCATGGCGCGTCGAGCAAGGCACGACGATGACCATCCGCCATATCGAGCACAAATGGTCGGGCTTGCGCACCTTCGCCCCCGACAACGCCCCCGTCGCGGGCTTCGCGCCCGGTGCGCCCGGCTTCTTCTGGCTCGCCGGCCAAGGCGGCTTCGGCCTCCAGACCTCGCCCGCGATGGCGATGGCGGCCGAGGCGCTGATGCTCGGGCTGGCATGGCCCGAGGAGCTCGCCGCGTTCGGGATCTCGCCCGAGGAGTTCTCGCCCAACCGCTTCGCGGCCTGATCAGCTCGGCGCTCTGCACTCGAAGCTCGCCGCGTCGTCGGTGCTGCCCCCGCCGCGATACACCGCGATTTGCGGGTGAGGGCACAGCAGCCTGCTCCGGAACACCTGCCCCGGCACACGGGTTTCGGCCACCACGCGCTCGGGCGCCCTGCCCTGCTCGACCCAGCGCTCGAGCTCGGAGAGCATATCGAACCGGTCCGGCCCCGGCCCGCCCGAGCAATGCTCGACCCCCGGCGCCATATAGAGCCGCATGAAGCCCGCGCGCGGCTCGGCGCCGACCGCCTCGCCGACGCGCGTGTAATAATCGATGCTGTTGTAAGGCGAGATCAGCACGTCGTTCCACCCGTGCCACACGATCATCCGCCCGCCACGCGCGGCGAAGCGCACGAGGTCGGGGTCGTCCGCGCCGAGGTTGCGGCCGAAGCGCTCAAGCAACGAGGGCGTGTCGCGGTCGAAATCGAAATCGCTGGTGAGCCGCGCGGCCTCCTCGGGGGGCACGAGCTTGAGTATCATCGGCGCGAGCGTGCCCATCTCGGGCGGAAAGCGGAACATCGCGATGTTGCCGACCGCGTTGCCCGGATACATGCGCGCCCCGCCCGGACTGGTGCGCGGGCCGTAGAGCAGCCGCACGCGCGAAACCTGAGCGGGCGTCAGGCATTCGCCGCTCGCATCCGGCGCACATTGGAGCACCGCGGGATCGAAGCCGCATTGCTCGGGGTGGCTGACGAGCCCGTCGGCCAGGCCATCACGCGGATCGCAATATGCGGCGCCGCGCGTCGCGATCAGCCGCTGGAGCTCGTCGCTCAGATTGCCCGCAGGGTCGCGCCGCTCGAACGCGTCGAGCCAGAGCTGATAGACCTGAAGCCGCACGAAATTGTTGGCCGGCGCGCCTGCGAGGATGCCGTCGTAATCCTCGGGATAGAGCTGCGCCTCGGTCAGCCCCTGCCAGCCGCCCGACGAGCATCCGTTGAAATAGCTGAAGCGCGGCGCCTCGCCGTAGAATTCGGCGACGAGCGCGCGCGCCTGCTCGGTGACGAGATGGTGCGCGCGATGGCCGAAGTTCTCGACGCGCTCGGCGGGACCGTCGAGCCAGGCGTCCTCGAAGAAGGCGTTGGGGGTCTGGTGGCCGGTGTCGGTCGAGGCGGCCGCGTAGCCGCGCCGCAGCGCCTCGTGGAGCATCGGATAGTTGATCGCGCCCGAGAGCCCGCCGTTGCCGACCTGCTGGTAGCGATCGTTCCATTCGGGCGGCATCCACAGCTCGAAACGGATCTCCTCCTCCACGATCCCGGTGACGCGGCAGAATTCCTCGACGGTGTTGGCGTTCGGGCCGAGCCGCATGTTGAAGATCGAGGCGGGGAAGGACCACGGCGGGCCGGGATCGATATATTCGGCGGCGGTGATGCGAAGGTCCGGCCGCTGGACGTTGGCGAGGACGCGGCAACGCTCCGCGGAGGCCGAGGAGTCGCGGTCTTGCGCGGCGAGCTGTGATCCGGCGGCAAGGCTGGAGAGCGCGGCGAGGGCGACTCCGGCAATCCAGCGCGTACGTTTCATCGGACTTCCTCCTTCGCCAGTATTCCCAGATTACCGCAGCAGCACCAGCTCCTCGGCCATCGTCGGATGCAGGGCGACGACATTGTCGAAATCCGCCTTGGTCAGCCCAGCCTTCACCGCGACGGCCGCCGCCTGCAGAATCTCGGGTGCGTCAGGGCCGATCATGTGGAGGCCGACAATCCGGTCGGTCTCCGCCTCGCACACCATCTTGTAGAGCGCGCGCTCGTTGCGGTTGGCGAGGACGTTCTTCATCGGGCGAAAGTCCGAGGTGTAGATTCTGACCGAGCCGAGCGTCTCGCGCGCGCGCGATTCGGTGAGGCCCACGCCCGCCATCGGCGGATGGCTGAACACCGCCGAGGGGATGCAGCCGTAATCGACCGTGGTCGGCTTGGCGTTGAACACCGTGTCGGCGAACGCCTGGCCCTCGCGGATCGCGACCGGGGTGAGCTGGACGCGGTTGGTGACGTCGCCGACCGCGTAGATGTGCGCGACATTGCTCTGGCTATAGTCGTCGACCTTGACCGCGCCCTTATCGTCGAGCTCGACCCCCGCCTTGTCGAGCCCAAGCCCTTCGGTCTTGGGAACGCGCCCCGTCGCGAACATCACCGCGTCGACCTCGAGCGGCTCGTGGTTGGACATCGAAACCCTGAGGCAGCCGCTCTCGAGCTTCTCGATCTTCTCGAACGCGGCGTGGAAGCGGAAGTCGATGCCCTTGGTCATCGAGATCTGGAGCAGCCGGTCGCGGATGGTGTGATCATATTGGCGCAGGATCACGTCGGTGCGGTTGATCAAGGTGACGTGCGTGCCGAATTCGTGGAAAATCCCGGCGAACTCGTTGGCGATATAGCCCGCGCCCGCGATCAGCACGCGCTTGGGCAGCTCATCGAGATGGAACACCTCGTTCGAGGTGATGCCGTGCGTGTGGCCGGGGCATTCGGGGACGGCGGGCCAGGCGCCGGTCGCGATCAGCACGTATTTGGCGGTGACGGTCTTGCCCGAGGCGAGCGCGATCTCGTGCGGTCCTGTCAGCGTCGCGCGCTCCAAAATGATCTCGACGCCGTGGCTGTTGAGCGTGTCGGTATAGGCGCCGTTGAGCCGCTCGACTTCGGCAAGGACGTTGTCGCGCAGGGTCGGCCAATCGAATGCGCATTGTGCGGGCACCTGCCAGCCGAAGCGGATCGCGTCCTTCAAATCCTCGGCGAAATGCGCGCCGTAGACGAGCAGCTTCTTTGGGACGCAGCCGCGGATCACGCAGGTCCCGCCGACCTTGTGCTCCTCGGCGATCGCGACCTTGGCGCCGTGCGCCGCCGAGACGCGCGCTGCGCGCACGCCCCCCGATCCCGCGCCGATGACGAACAGGTCATAGTCATAGCTGGCCATGTGGGGCTCCCGTAGGCTTTGGCTTCACATGGCGGATTGGCGCGCGGACCGCTAGGGCGCGTTTCATGCTCATCGACGCCGCGACCGCCCCGATCGAAACCTTCCTCACCCATCTCGAGTGCAGCCGCACCGGCGAGCGTCTCCCCGCCGACACACTCCACAATCTCTCGCCGGCCGGCGCGCCGTTGCTCGCGCGCTACGATCTGGACGGTGTCCGCAGCGCGATGACGCGCGAGGCGCTGGCCGCGCGCGCCCCCAATTTCTGGCGCTATCGCGAGCTGCTGCCGATCCGCGACGCGGCGCACATCGCCTCGCTCGGCGAGGAGATCACGCCGCTGATCCCGCTGCGCAACGCGTGCGACGGCGACGTGCTCGTCAAGGACGAGGGACGCCTCCCCACCGGATCGTTCAAGGCGCGCGGGCTCGCGGTTGCGGTGGCGATGGCCAAGTCGTTCGGCGTCACGCGCGTCGCGCTTCCGACCAACGGCAACGCCGGCGCGGCGGCGGCGGCCTATGCGAGCCGGCTCGGGATCGAGTGCTTCGTCTTCTGCCCCGACGACACGCCCGAGCTAAACATCCGCGAGACCGAGCTCGCCGGCGGCAAGGTCTGGCGCGTAAACGGGCTGATCAACGATTGCGGGCGGGTCGTCGCCGAGGGCGAGGGGCCGATGGGCTGGTTCAACCTGTCGACGCTCAAGGAGCCTTACCGGATCGAGGGCAAGAAGACGATGGGGATCGAGCTCGCCGAGCAACTCGGCTGGGCGCTGCCCGATGTCATCTTCTACCCGACCGGCGGAGGCACGGGACTGATCGGGATGTGGAAGGCGTTCGACGAGCTCGAGGCGATCGGCCTGATCGGCCCGGAGCGCCCGCGCATGATCGCGGTCCAGGCGACGGGCTGCGCGCCGATCGTCAAGGCGTTCGAGGACGGCGCCGAGCACGCTCCGCTGTGGGAGGACGCGCATACCGTCGCCGCAGGCATGCGCGTGCCCGTCGCGATCGGCGACTTCCTGATCCTGCGCGCGGTGCGCGACTCGGGCGGCTACGCCGTCGCGGTCGAGGACGCCGCGATCCTCGAAGCGCGGGAACGCATCGGCAAGGCCGACGGCCTGCTGCTCTGCCCGGAGGGCGCAGCGACGGCGGCGGCCTATTTCGACTCGCGCGAGCGCGGGCTCGTCTCGGCGGGCGAGCGCGCGGTGCTGTTCAACTGCGGCAACGGCCTCAAATACCCTATGCCGACCGATGGCCGATCGCTCGATCTGGCCAAGCCGATCGATTGGGAGCCGATCGCCCGCGCCTAGCTCAGCTCGATCCACACCGGCGCATGGTCGCTCGCCTTTTCTCTCTCGCGCGCGTCGCGATCGACGCCCGCCCCGCGCAGCCGCTTCGCGAGCGCCGGCGAGAGCAACAGGTGATCGATCCTGATCCCCGCGTCGCGCGCGAAGGAATTGCGCCAATAGTGCCAGAAGGTGAAGATGCGCTCGTCGGGATGGAGCGTCCGGATCGCGTCGGTCCAGCCTTGCGCGAGCAGCCGTTCGAAGCCCTCGCGCGCCTCGGGAGCGAATAGCGCGTCGTCGAGCCAGCGCTCGGGCTTGTAAACGTCCTGGTCGGTCGGGATGATGTTGAAATCGCCGACCAGCGCGACCGGCAGATCGGACGCTATCAGCTCGGCCGCATGCGCGATAAACCGCTCGATCCAGGCCAGCTTGTAGTCGAACTTGGGGCCCGGCCGCGGATTGCCGTTGGGCAGGTAAATACTGGCGATCAGCACGCCGCCGACCGCCGCCTCGATGTAGCGGCTTTGCCCGTCGGCATCGTCGCCCGGCAGCGCGTGGCGCGTCTCGACCGGCTCCATCCCACGCGCGAGGATCGCGACGCCGTTCCACCGCGCCTGTCCGCGCCAGATCGCGCGATAGCCCGCCTCGGCGATCGCTTCGGCCGGAAACGCCTCGTGCGGCGCCTTGAGCTCCTGCAGGCACGCGACATCGGGGCGCGCCGCATCGAGCCAGTCGAGCAGATGCCCGAGCCGCGAGTTGATCCCGTTGATGTTGAAGCTCGCGATCCTCATCGGCCCATGACGCGGACGCGACCGCATTGGTTCCCGTGTTGACGGTTAGGACGGGCGCATGGCAAAGGCCGCGCCGAACCCGAGCGGGTGTAGCTCAATGGCAGAGCTCTTGCTTCCCAAGCAAGTGACGAGGGTTCGATTCCCTTCACCCGCTCCAGCCCTCCAGGAGAATTGACCATGGCCACCGCGCCCGAGGAGCAGCACGACGATTTCGCCAAGCTCGCCGCGATCGGCGCCGAGCTCGGCGCGCTCTCAGTGCGCGCGCTCGCGAGCGCCAATGCGTTCAGCCCGCAAGCGCTCGAGCATGTCGCGATGATCCACGAGGAGTTGGCGGCGATCTTCGACCGCGCCGACAATGCCCGCACCGCCGACGCCTATCGAGGCTTCGCGCGCGAGCTACGCGAGCGGGCAGCGCCGAGCGAGACCGCCGGCTAGATCCCTTCGAGCGCGACCTCCCGCCCGGCCGCCTCGAGCCGCGCGACGAGATCGGCGCGGCACGCCTCGAGCGTCGCCGCGTCGGTGCTGCGGATGACATAGTTGGCGCCCACCCTCCCCTCGCGGAAGAACGGATAGCTGCCGATCTGCGCGCCGGGATGCGCCTTCTCGGCCGCACCCAGCAGCTCGGCCACCTCGCTTTCGGGAACCCAGCAGCCGATCGTCGCCGAGAGCAGCGGCGCGCCGCCTTCGAGCTGGCCGGAAAGCGCCTCCAGCATCAGCCCCGCGATGTGCGGCACGCCCGCCATGATGAAGACATTGCCGCAGCGGATGCCCGGCGCGCCCGACATCCTGTTCTCGATCAGCTCGGCACCCTCAGGAACGCGCGCCATCCGCAGCCGCGCCTCTGTGATGCCTCCCTTGTCGGCGTACCAAGCCTCGAGCGTGGCGCGGGCCTTGGGATGGACGATCACCTCGACGCCGAGCGCGGTCGCGACCGCATCGACGGTGATGTCGTCATGCGTCGGTCCGATCCCGCCGGTGGTGAACAGATAGTCGTGAGCGGCGCGCAGCGCGGTAACCGCCTCGACGATCCGCTCGTGTATGTCCGGCACGACGCGCACCTCGGCGAGCCTGATCCCCTGGAGGTTGAGCCATTGGCCGACCTGCGCAACGTTGCGGTCCTGCGTCCGGCCCGAGAGAATCTCGTCGCCGATCACGAGCAGCGCGGCGGTCCAGATGCGTTCTGCGGTCATTGCCCAGGGCATAGCGCAAGCGCCGGACGCTCGCTATATCGCGTCGATGAACGAATATCAGACGATCACCAGCGCGGACGCGGTCGCGCGCACGGGTGCGATCAAGCTCTACGATGCCGACGGATTCGAGGGCATGCGGCGCGCGGGGCGGATCGCCGCCGAGGTGCTCGACGCGCTCACCCCCCATGTCGTCCCCGGCGCGGTCACCGAGGAGCTCGACGACCGCGTCTTCGCGCTGATGCGCGAGCGGGGCGCGCTGCCCGCGACGCTCGGCTATCGCGGCTACACCAAATCGAGCTGCATCTCGGTCAACCACATCGTCTGCCACGGCATCCCGAGCGCCAAGACGCTGCGCGACGGCGACATCGCCAACATCGACGTCACCGTGATCGTCGACGGCTGGCACGGCGACACCAGCCGGATGTTCTGCATCGGCGACGTGCCGATCAAGGCGCGCAAGCTTGTCGACGTCACCTATGAGGCGATGATGCGCGGGATCGCCGAGGTCCGTCCCGGCGCGCGGCTCGGCGATGTCAGCCACGCGATCCAGCATTTCGCCGAGAGCTTTCGCTACTCGGTCGTGCGCGATTTTTGCGGCCACGGGCTGGGCCGGCTGTTTCACGACGCGCCCGAGGTCGTCCACGCGGGCCGCCGCGGCACGGGTCCCGAGCTGCGCCCCGGCATGTTCTTCACGATCGAGCCGATGATCAACATCGGCCGCGCCGACGTGAAGGTGCTCGAGGACGGCTGGACCGCGGTGACGCGCGACCGCTCGCTCTCGGCGCAGTTCGAGCATTCCGTCGGCGTGACCGAGGACGGGGTGGAGATTTTCACGCTGAGCCCGGCGGGGCTCGACAAGCCCTGCTGATCGTTCGCCCGAGCGGGAGAGCGCCATGCGCATCGTGATGCTGCTATTCCCGAACCTGACCCAGCTCGATCTCACCGGGCCGTTCGAGGTGTTCGCGCGGATGCCCGATGCGGCGATCGATCTGGTCTGGAAGACGCGCGATCCGGTGCGCGACTTCGCCGGGCTGACGATGCTGCCGACCGCGAGCTTCGCCGATTGCCCCCAAGCCGACATCCTCTTCGTCCCCGGCGGATTCGGCCAGGCGGCGCTGATGGAGGATGCCGAGACGCTCGACTTCGTCCGCGCGCAGGTGGCGGGCGCGCGCTGGATCACCTCGGTGTGCACGGGATCGCTGGTGCTTGGCGCGGCGGGGCTGCTTCGCGGAAAGCGTGCGACGACGCATTGGCAATGGCTCGATCAGCTCGCGCTGTTCGGCGCCGAGCCCGTCGCCGAGCGCGTCGTGATCGACGGCAGTCTCGTCACCGGGGCGGGCGTCACCTCGGGGATCGATTTCGCGCTGACCCTCGCCGCCGAAATCCACGGCGAGCGCGTCGCGCGGATGATCCAGCTGTCGATGGAATATGATCCCGCGCCGCCCTTCGACGGCGGCTCGCCCACGCGCGAGGCGCCCGAGCTGGTCGAGGCGCTGGGCGCGCGGATCGAGAAGTTCGCCGCCCAGCGCTGGGAGGTCGCGCGCCGCGCGGCGGCCGCGCT
>JACMKH010000234.1 GCA_014380205.1 Sphingomonadaceae bacterium | reverse complement strand
CTCGCGCGCGAGCGCTACGAGCGGCGCCGCGACCGCGCTCCACAGCGTTCCGCCCGCGAGGTTCGAGATCAGGTCCTGCATGTTGTTGTCGTATCCGCCGACCCCCGCGTTCGGCACGGTGAGCATCACCAGATATTCGACGATCTCGACCACCGTCCCTGCGCCGAGCACGAGCCCGGTCACGCACAGCCACTTGAGGGGCAGCCGCGCTCCCCACAGCCCGAGCAAGTGCGAAATGAACGCGGCGCCCGCGAAGGCGTTGAAGGCATGAACATATTTGTCGTAGCGGACGCCCAGCACATGCGCGTCGTAAAGCCGCCCGCTCTCGATCGGCATGAACGCCCCCGCGAAATGCGCGAGGATGCCGACCTGCAAGAGCAGCAGCAGCCAGCCGGGATAGTCGGCCTTGCGCAGCCACCACCAGCAGGCGACGATCACCGCGAGGATCACGCAGGCGTAGATGAAGAACTCATGGACGTTGGCGTAGCCGCGATAGGCGATCAGCCGGTCGTAATAGACCAGCCACGCCATCAGCAGAAACAATGTGACATTGGTCGCCGCAAACGCGTCCGCGGGCCGGATTCTCTCCCGTGCGATCATCGAGCCCCCCTCGATCAGCTGCGTGGGGAGGGTCTAACGCATCGTTTCGCCGCCGTCACCTTCGGACGGAGCGGGATGATCCGATTCGGGAATCAGTCGAGCACGGCGAAGTGCGCGAGCTCGTCCAGCGAGAGCCGGCGCGGCGCGTCGTGCGGCGCGCTGTTGGTGAGCGCGTAGAAGCCGCGCGCGTTGTCGGCGCTGAGGCCCATGTCGCGATAATAGGCGAGATAGGCGGCGTGCGCGGGATCGCCGACCGGCACCTCGCCCGCCTCGCGGCCGAGATCGTCGAGCCAGGCGTGGACGACGAACTCGGCGCCCGGATCGGCGCTGCGCCGCACCCCCGCCATAAGAGTTCCACACCGCCCGAGCGCGCCGAACCGCCAGCGGGGACATGCGTGTCGAGCCCAGCGCGCCGGATCATCCGGGCGAGCGCGAGGTTGGCCGAATCGTCGACCGTGCCGCCGCACTCGACGATGTCGAGCCTGCGCAGCCCGGGCCACGCCGCGAGCATCCGGCGGAATTCGCCCGGCGTGTCCGAATCGATGTCGCCGACGAGCGCGACGCGGTCGGGCGCGACCACCTCGAACGGCCCGAAGCGCGCGAGCGCGGGCGCGCGATCGACCGGGTCCGCCGCGCCCCAGCCTTCGCCCTCGTCATAGTATTCGACATATTCGACGGTCGTGACCGTGCGGTCGGCGGCGAGCGCGGGCCCCACCAGCAAGGGCGCGAGCCACGCGAGGCACGCCGCGATCGTCATGGGTCCCCGTCTCATGCGCCGGCTTATCGCCCTCGCCGCTTGCGCTTTGCTTCACGCCGATGGTTCGCCCGCGATTAACGCTGTCTCGCGCCCAACGGACTTGCCGCGCGCGTTCGTCGCCCTAAGACGCGCCAATGGCGCGCCTTCTCGACAGCGTTCGCGGCTACGCGGGGCTCCCGCCGCGCTCGCGCGAGGGGATGCTCGCGCTGCTCGCCCAATATGCCGGCGAGGAGCGCGTGCGCGAGATCGGCGAGCGGCTCGACCCGCCCCGGCGCGGCGGCTTCGAGATTCCGCGCGCGGTGCTGATGATCGTCTTCGCCTCGCGCGCGGGCAGCGGCTATGCTGGCCGGCTGCTCGCCAAGACGCCCTATTTCGCCAACGTCGGCGAGAATTTCCGGATCAACCATCTCGCCGCGATGCGCGAGCTCCACGGCCTCGCCGACAATTGGCAGGCCGCCCAATGGATGATCGCCAACCGCGGCACACCCTGGGCGTTCGGGCTCAAGGGGGGCTTCACCCAGTTCGTCGCGGCGGCCCAGCTCGGCTTCTTCCCCCAGGCGCTGGGCCGGACGAAGTTCATCATCCTCAGGCGGCGCGACCCGCTCGCCCAGGCGGTGTCGCTGCTCAAGGCGCGCAAGAGCGGCCGCTTCCATTCGGTCCAGCCCGAGGGCCGCGCGGTCACGCTCGACGATTACGACGCCGACGCGATCGCGCGCATCCTCAAGCACATCGAGCGCAACTATCGCTGGTTCGAGCAGCTGCTCGCGCGGCTCGGCAAGCCCGCCCCGACCTATTATTACGAGGACCTCTGCGCCGCGCCCGACCGCTTCGTGCGCGCGATGCTCGCCAAGCTCGATCTTCCCCCCGTTCCCGACTTCGAGCCCAGCGTCGACCTCACCATCCTGCGCGACGAGATCAACGCCGCCTGGGCCGAGCGCTACCGCGCCGAGCGCGGCGATCCGGCTTGCCAGCCCGCGCCCGCCTCCCTATAGACGCGCCTCTCCCGCGCCCGGGCCGCGCCGCCCGGGCTGGGTCGGGGAGTAGCTCAGCCAGGTAGAGCACTGCCTTCGGGAGGCAGGGGCCGGAGGTTCGAATCCTCTCTCCCCGACCAATGCCGGGAGCGGCCGAGGGATGGGGATGGAGGCAGCGACCAACGAGGGCCGGGCGATCGGGGTCGCGCCGCGCGACCAGCTCGACGAGGCGCGGCTCGAGCCCTGGCTCCAGGCCAACGTCGAGGGCTTCGGCGATCTCGTCTCCTACACCAAGTTCGCGGGGGGCCAGTCGAACCCGACCTATCGGATCGAGGACGGCGGCGGCTCCTACGTCCTGCGCCGCAAGCCGTTCGGCCCGGTGCTGCCCTCGGCGCACGCGGTCGACCGCGAATATCGCGTGATCGCCGGTCTGCATCCGACGGGCTTTCCCGTCGCGCGGCCCTATGCCTTGTGCACCGACGCCGAGGTGATCGGCGCGGACTTCTATGTGATGGACATGGTCGATGGGCGCACCTTCTGGGACGGGTCGCTGCCCGATCAGTCGCCCGGGGAGCGCGGCGCGATCTACCGCGCGATGATCGCGACGCTCGCCGATCTCCACAACCTCGACTATGTCGCGGCGGGGCTCGAGAGCCACGGCAAGCCGGGCAATTATTTCGGCCGCCAGGTCGAGCGCTGGAGCCGGCAATACCGGCTCGCGCAGACCGACGACATCGCCGAGATGGAGTCGCTGATCGATTGGTTGCCGCGCACCATCCCGCCGCAGGAGCGCACTTCCATCATCCACGGCGACTATCGCATCGACAACATGATCTTCGCGTCCGACGCGCCGCGCGTCGCGGCGGTGCTCGACTGGGAGCTCTCGACCTTGGGCGATCCGCTCGCCGATTTCGCGCAGCTCGCCTCGAACTGGGTGATGGAGGGGGTCAACACCGCCGGCATCGCGGGACTCGACCACGCCGCGCTCGGCATCCCGAGCCTCGACGAGGCGGTCGATCTCTACTGCCGCCTCACCGGGCGCGACGGGCTGCCCGATCTCGAATGGTATTTCGCTTTCAGCTGCTTCCGCCTTGCGAGCATCGTCCAGGGGATCAAGAAGCGCTTCCTCGAAGGCAACGCCTCCTCGGCCGAGGCCGAGGAGCGCGGCTCACGCGCCCCGATGCTCGCCGCGGCGGCGTGGGACCACGCGCGCAAGGCCGGTGCGCCGGCCAGTGGAGGGACAGGATGAAGCGTTTCGAAGGCAAGTCCGTCATCGTCACCGGCGCGGCGTCGGGGATCGGGCGCGCTTCGGCGCGGCGCTTCGCGACCGAGGGGGCGTCGGTGGTCTGCGCCGATCGCGCCGGGTCGGTGCATGACACCGCGCGGATGATCGCCGAGGAGGGCGGAACCGCGCTCGCGATCGAGATCGACGCGGGCGACGAGGACGATGTCGCGCGCGCGGTCGCGCTCGCGGTCGAACATTTCGGCGGGCTCGACGCGGCCTTCGCCAACGCGGGGATCACCGGCGGCGAGGTCGGCGGCATCTTCGACGCGACCGCCGAGGCCTGGGCCGAGGTGCTCCGCGTCAACCTGATCGGCCCCTTCCTGATGATCAAGCACGCCGCGCCCAGGATTATCGAGCGCGGCAAGGGCGCGATCGTCTGCACCGCCTCGGTCGCGGGGATCCGCTCGGGGGCGGGGCCGACGAGCTACTCGGCGTCCAAGGCGGGCGTGATCAACCTCGTCCAGACCGCCGCACAGCAGCTCACCGGGACCAACGTCCGCGTCAACGCGATCTGCCCCGGCGTGATCGAGACCGGGATGACCAGGCCCGTGTTCGATTACGCGCGCGAGGCGGGTAAGCTCGACCGGATCGGGCGGCTCAACCCGCTCCAGCGCGGCGGCGCCCCCGAGGAGATCGCGGCGGTCGCGGCGTTCCTGGCCTCGGACGACGCGAGCTACGTCAACGGCCAGGCGATCGCGGTCGACGGCGGGCTCTCGTCGTCGCATCCGGTGACGCGCCAGGAGCTCGGCGTTCCCGCGCACTGATGGCCAGCTTCGAGGGCAAGGTCGCGATCGTCACCGGCGGCGGGCGCGGGATCGGTGCGGCGACCGCGCGTGCGCTCGCGGCGCAAGGGGCGCGTGTCGGCATCGCCTACTCGCATAGCCGCGAGCCCG
>JACMKH010000233.1 GCA_014380205.1 Sphingomonadaceae bacterium | reverse complement strand
TCGGCGGCGAAGCGCTCGACCCGCGCGAGCCGCGCATCGCCCGCATAGGCCGCCTCGGCGAGGATCGCGGCCTGGGCGCTGTCGATAAAGTGGAGGTAGCGCCCGGTCGCGGCGTCGGCGAGACGGCGGCCGCCGTCGGCGAAATGGATGATCCAGACGGGGCCCTCGGCGCGCTGAACGAGCTGGACGTTGGCGACGGCGCGCACGCGGCTGTCGATGCGAGGGAGGACGGGGCGAACGCCGCCGAGGTCCAGTGGCCCGGCTTCGGCGCGGAGATGCTCGCCTCGCACGGTCGCGATCGGTTGCGCGACCATGACGAGCCCGGTCAGCGTCCAAATCAACAGCGGCACGCCGACCAGCCAGCCGAGCCAGATGTGCCATTTGGTCAGCAGGCGGCGCATGGCGTTGGCCCCCTCTTGCCGCTCAGATGTGAATCGGCTTGCCCGTCACCGCCATCGCGGCCTCCTTGACCGCCTCGCTGTGCGTCGGGTGCGCGTGGCAGGTGTAGGCGATGTCCTCGCTGGTCGCGCCGAACTCCATCGCCTGCGCGGCCTGGGCGATCATCGTGCCCGCGACCGAGGCGATGATGTGGACGCCGAGGACGCGGTCGGTCTTGGCGTCCGCGACCACCTTCACGAAGCCGTCGGTCTCGTGGTTGGTCTTGGCGCGGCTGTTGGCCATCATCGGGAACTTGCCGACCTTGACCTCGCCGCGCTCCTTCGCCTCCTCCTCGGTGAGGCCGACGGCGGCGATCTCGGGCATGGTGTAGACCACGCTCGGGATCACCGCGTGATTGACGATGCCGGTCTCGCCCGCGATGTTCTCGGCGACCGCGATGCCCTCGTCCTCGGCCTTGTGCGCGAGCATCGGGCCGGGGATGACGTCGCCGATCGCCCAGACTCCCGCGACCGATGTGCGGAACTCCTCGTCGGTCTCGACTTGGCCGCGCTCGTTGGTGGCAAGGTCGATGGCGTCGAGCCCGAGCCCCTCGGTGTTGGGGCGGCGGCCGATCGAGACGAGCACCGCGTCGGTGGTCAACGTTTCGGCATCGCCTCCGGCGGCGGGCTCCATCGTCAGCGTCGCCTGCTTGCCCTTGACGGTCACGCCCGTGACCTTGGTCGATGTGCGGATGTCGAAACCCTGTTTCTTAAAGAGCTTGGCGGCCTCCTTGCGGACATCGCCGTCCATGCCCGGGAGGATCTGGTCGAGGAACTCGACCACTGTCACCTTCGCGCCGAGCCGCCGCCAGACCGAGCCGAGCTCGAGCCCGATCACGCCGCCGCCGATCACGACCATATGGCCGGGCACCTTGTCGATCGCGAGCGCGCCGGTCGAATCGATCACGATGCCTTTGTCGTTGTCGACCTCGACGCCGGGGAGCGGCGTGACCGAAGAGCCCGTCGCGATGACGATGTCCTTGGCGGTCACCGCCTTGCCTCCGACATCGACGGTGTTGGGGCCGGTGAACTTGGCGAGCCCCTTGAGCCAGTCGACCTTGTTCTTCTTGAACAGGAACTCGATCCCGCCGGTGAGCCCTTTGACCGCCTCGGCCTTGTCGGCCATCATCTGGGGCAGATCGAGCGCGACCTTGCCCGTCTTGATCCCGAGCCGCGCGAGCGCGCCGCCTTCGGCCGCCTCGAACAGCTCGGAGGCGTGGAGCAGCGCCTTCGACGGTATGCAGCCGACATTGAGGCACGTGCCTCCCAAGGTTTCGCGGCCCTCGGCGCACGCGGTGCGCAAGCCCAGCTGCGCCGCGCGGATCGCCGCGACATAGCCCCCCGGCCCCGCGCCGATCACGAGAACGTCATAGTCGAATTCAGCCACGGCCGCCTCGCACGCACAGGGTGAAAGGCGGACACATAGACCGCGCCGGCCTCAACACAAGCCGTTGCCCTTGGGGCGATGGCGCGGATGATCAGGTCGGATCGTCTCCCGGACGATCCCGAAACATGCCGGCATGTTCACCTGATCATTGTCGAAGGTTTCTGCGATAGGGCATCGACAGGGCCTGTCCTGAGCTTGTCGAAGGGCTCAGCGGCTACCCAGGACCAACGTCAAACTTGATCAGAGCGTGCTCTAGCTGCTTCGAGCCGCGATTCCGGCGGGGACGGCCTCCGCGAGATCCTCCCTGATCCAGCGCGCGGCGAGGATGAGGTGGAGCACCGCCCAGAGGAACGTGACCGCCGCCATCATCATCGCCGTGGTAAGCCCCTCGGCTCCCGCCGCCGCGCAGGCCGGGCTCGCGCCGGTGGCGCAATCGCGCGCGTAATCGCCCGCATAGGCGCGACCCGCGAAGAAATCGCTCGCCGCGCCGACGAAGACCGGCCCGCATCCCGCCGCGAACAGGTTGGTGACGATGCCGACCAGCGACGAGGCGGTCGCGCGCATCCGGTCGCTGACCATGTTCTGGGTCAGCGCCGAGAGCAGCGGCGTCTGCGAATATTGCAGGAAGGCGATCAGGAGGAGGCCAATCATCGCCGCGCGCCAGTCGGCCTGCGGCAGCGCGATCAGATAGATCGGCACGCACAGCGTGAGCAGCGCAG
Source organism: Sphingomonadaceae bacterium (assembly GCA_014380205.1). GTDB lineage: Bacteria > Pseudomonadota > Alphaproteobacteria > Sphingomonadales > Sphingomonadaceae > Parasphingopyxis. The sequence goes on along the minus strand of JACMKH010000233.1, from coordinate 686 downwards.
CGGGAAGCCAGACGTAGAAGCGCGCGTCACGCCGCGCGAGCCGGTCGGCGAGCAGCCCGCCCGCCATCATCGAAAGCATCGCGGGCAGGCTCGACAGCAGCCCGAGCGTGAGCCCCGCCTGCGCGGGATCGAAGCCGTGCGCGCGCATCAGCCAGGCGGGAAGGAAATACTGGATGCCGAACACGCAGAAGGTCGCGATCAGGATGCCGCCGATGCCGTGGACGAACGACTTCTTGCGCAGCAAATGCCGCGCGACCGCGCCGATCGAGGGAATGTCGGCCGGCTGATGCATCACCGGCGCGTCGCGCACAGTCAGCCTGAACAGCAGCGCGAGCGCGAGCCCCGGCGCGCCCGCGATGACGAACGCCCAGCGCCAGCCGATGCTCGCCGCGATCAGCCCGCCGCCCGCCGCCCACGCGAACGCGCCGAGCGGGATCGACATGTTGTAGATCGCGAACATCGTCGCGCGCCGCGCGGGCGGCACCTTGTCGGCGATCAGCGCGATCATCGCGGGCTGGACGGCTTCGCCGACGCCGACGCCCATGCGCGCGAGCAACAGCTGCCAGAAATTGGCGGCCGCGCCGCATGCCATCGTCGCGAGCGACCAGGCGGCAATCCCGATCGCGATGATCCCGGTCCGCCCGCCGCGCTCCGCAAGTCGCGCGAGCGGCAGGCTGGCGAAGGCG
>JACMKH010000232.1 GCA_014380205.1 Sphingomonadaceae bacterium | reverse complement strand
GCGGCGCCGACGACGGCCCGCTGCGTCAGCGCGGCGGCGCTTCAGGCCAGCAGGCGTGCGGCCGCCATCCCGAGCGACAGCCCGAGGATCGAAAGCGCGACCGACGCTATCACATAGGCGGCGAATCCCAGGATCTCGCCGCGCTGCCAGAGCGCGACCGCGTCGAGGCTGAACGCCGAGAAGGTCGTGAAACCGCCGAGCACCCCCGTCGCCAGGAACAGTCGCGTCCCCACGCCGAACCCCCGCGTCGCGAACAGCCCGGCGAGGAGGCCCATCAACATGCTGCCGAGAACATTGACGAACACGGTTCCCAGTGGGACATCCGGGCCGAGCATTGCGAACGCCGCGCGGTTGACGCCGTGCCGTGCCAACGCGCCAATCCCTCCGCCGATGAAGACCAGGACGTAATGCATGTCCCAGGCTAGCCGAACCGGCGTCTATCCGAAAGCCGCAATGCGCTCTTTCGGTCGGGCGCTCGACAATCGATAGGCAAGCGTCGCTGCACCGCCTCACCGGCTGCGTGATCGGTCCAACCGGACATCCGTGATCAGGCAACGGCTCCGTGCCGCCTTCCGAAAATGGTCGCGCCTGCGACGGCTCCGCCCGCCGCGCCGATGAGCTGCGCTGCAATGAAAGCGGGCACATCGGCGGGCGCGATCCCGGCGAAGCTGTCCGAAAGGCTTCGCGCCACGGTGATCGCGGGATTGGCGAAGCTGGTCGACGAGGTAAACCAATAGGCCGCCGTGATGTAGAGCGCGACGCTCGCCGGAACCAATGCGGGGCGATGGCGAACGGTGCCGATGATCGTCAAGATCAGGCCGAACGTCGCGATGGCCTCTCCCGTCCACTGCCCGAGGCCGGTCCGTGCCTTGACCGAAAGCTGTAGCGCGGGGAGATCAAACATCAGGTGTGCGGCCCACGCGCCCAGGATGCCGAACGCGAGCTGGACGATCATATAGGCTCCGGCGTCTCGCCAGCGCAGCTCCCCGCGCCATGCCGCCACAGCACTCACGGCGGGGTTCATGTGCGCGCCCGAGATCGGGCCGAGCATCGCGATCAGGACGAACAGCATCGCCCCGGTCGCCAGCGTGTTGCCGAGCAGCGCGACCGCGTCGTTCCCGTCCGACAGATTCTCCGCCATGATCCCCGAGCCGATCACGGTCGCGAACAGGAAGAAGGCCCCGATCCCCTCCGCCGAAAGGCGCCGCGCCAGCGCGGGGCCGTCGCTCGTCACGTAGACCCGGCCTCGCGCCCAATGGCCTTCAACTGGCTTTGAAGCGTCATCTTGTCGAGGCTTTCGAGGGGGAGTTCGACGAACAGGGATATGCGATTGCGGAGATAGTGCAATGCCCGCTCGAACGCCTCGCGCTGCCCCGGCCCCTCAACCTTCGCCGGGTCTTCGATGCCCCAGTGTGCCGACATTGGCTGACCGGGCCAGACGGGGCAGGTCTCGCCAGCAGCGTTGTCGCAAACCGTGAGAACGAAATCGAGCCCGGGCGCGTCCGGCGTGGCAAACTCATCCCAGCTCTTTGACCGCAAATCATCCGTCGGGAAGCCGAGACGGTTGAGCAGGTCCAGTGCTTCCGGGTGAACCTCACCCTTGGGATAGCTTCCCGCTGACAGCGCCTTGAAGCGCCCCTGCCCCATCTGGTTGAGCAGCGCTTCGGCGATGATCGATCGGGCTGAGTTGCCAGTGCAAAGGAAGAGCACGTTATAAGGGCGCTCACCCACAGCAGGCCAGCCCGGCTTTCGGCTCCGCTATCGCGGGCGCACAACAAGGTTCCGGCGCAACCGTCTTGGCCAAGGCGGCCAACGCGGGGCTGTCACCATAGACGGTTGCTTCGCCGCTGGTGTGAAATGCCTCCCAGACGACGCCATCGGGATCGGCGATCCAGCTCTTCTCCGATCGCGCATAGCAGCAGGTGGTCGCGCCCTCTTCGAGGACCGGCCGGCCCGCCGTTTTGAGCCTGCCATAGACCTCGGCCAACTCCTCCGCACCCTCGGATTGGATACCGAGATGCTCGACACCTTTGATCGCATGTTGGCCGGCCGAGATCGCAAAATTGACGCGCGGGTCGTCGAGCATCCATTTCGCATAGTCAGCCTTCCGCACCGATGGCTCAGCGGCGAACAGCGTGGAATAGAACCCGATCGAGCGATCGAGATCGCTAACCCCGACGTGGACGTGCAGGCGTTTCATTTGATTTCTCCTAGGCGGCAAGATGTTCGGCCGGAGGGGATGCGGCGTCGGTCTCGCACTCCACGCCTCCGCAGCAGTTCTCCATCAGGTAGCCGACCAACGCGCTCATCTCGGCATAGTCGGCGGAATAGATCAGCGAGCGGCTTTGCCGACGCTGGCGGATCAACCCGGCGCGCGTCAGGTGCGCCAAATGAAACGAAAGCGATGAGCTCGGAATGTCCAGCGCATCGGCGATTGCCCCCGCTGCCATGCCGGCGCTTCCCGCCTGCACGAGCAGCCGAAACGCCGAAAGCCGATGCTCCTGAGCGAGAGCGCTGAGCGCGGATACAGCCGACATCGCTTCCATACCCCGGCTGACTATTCGATCTTTCTGGAAATGTCAACCGGGGAGCGTAGGGCGTCGAGCGCGCATGGAAAAACCGGACTTAGCGTTAGCGCGCAGGAATGGCGGGGTGTCCGGCGCGGCGGCCGGAAGTTTGGATCCGCCCCCCACCTCAAGGCTCTCCGCAATTTCCCCACGCCAGCGCGGCTATCGGATGGTGATTTCCCCCAGCATGTCGGAGTGCCGCACGACCTGCTGGGGCGAGCCGTGTACGATGAGATCGCCGATGCCGACCTCGGCGTCGATCGAGCGGCTGGCGTAGACCTCGACGTCGCCGACCCCCGCGATCTCGGCGTCGACATCGGCGCATTGCAGCGCGGCGGCGTCGATGTCGCCGACCCCCGAGACCTCGAGGTCGAACGCGCCGCAGCGGCCCGAGAGCACGACCTCGCCGACGCCGTCGATATCGAATGCGAAGCGCTCGGCGTCGATCCCCGCGACGCGCGAGCCTTCGGAGACGCCCGAGATCGAGAGCCCGTTCAACGCGGGAAGCGTGATCCGCGCGCGGACCGCGTCGCACTCGTCGCGCCGCTCGCAGCGCAGGTTCGATTCGTGCTCGAGCTGGAGCACGCCGTCAACGACGCGCGCGCGGGCGCGCTCGAGCATATAGGGCGAGCCCGAGAGCGCGACCGAGAAGGCGGGGCCGACCTCGATGTCGAGCGCGTAGATGCCGCCGACCTCGATCCGGTCGAAGCTCGTGAGGCCGCGCGTGTCGGGGGCGGCCGCCGTCGCGCGCGTTTCGGTCTCGGGCGC
>JACMKH010000231.1 GCA_014380205.1 Sphingomonadaceae bacterium | reverse complement strand
GGTGACGATCCGCGCCCGCGCGCCGAGCGGCGGCGTCGCCGCGTCGAGCACGCCGGGCAGCCCGGTCTGCACGACGATCGCCTCGAAAATCTCGTTGGGCGTCATCAGGATCAGCGCCGCGACGATCAGCCCCGAGATCGCCGAGGCGAGCGCGACCTTGGGGAGATTCGCCATGAAGCTCGGCATTCGCGCGCCGCTTTCGGACGTCAACTGATTGAAACGCATCGCTAGACAGCCCTGGCCATGAGACTTTGGTAAACGAGGTCGTAACGGGAAATGTTTGACGACCAGTTACGATCGCGCTCGACAAAGCGGCGCGCCGCCGCGCGGCGCTCGTCCCAGCCGGCGCGGTGCGCGAGCAGATCGGCCAGCGACGCGGCGAGCGCGGCGGGATCGCCCGGGGGGAACAGCGTTCCGGTCACCCCGTCCTCGATCAGCTCGCGGTGCCCGCCGACGTCCGACGCCGCGACCATCCGCCGCTGCGCCATCGCCTCGAGCGGCTTCAGCGGCGTGACGAGATCGGTCAGCCGCATCTTCTTGCGCGGATAGGCGAGCACGTCGACGAGGCTGTAATAGCGCTCGACCTCCTCGTGCGGCACGCGCCCGACGAAATGGATGTGATCCGCGAAGCGCGACCTTTCGACCTGCGCGCGCAACGCCTCCTCCATCGGCCCGCCGCCGACCAGCAGCAGATGCGCCTCGGGCCGCAGCGCGACGAGCATCGGCATCGCCGCGATCAGATCGTCGAGCCCCTCATAGTCGTAGAAGCTGCCGATGAAGCCGATCACCTCACTGTCCTCGAGCCCGAGCGACCGCGCGAGCGCCGCGTCGGCGGGCGGCGGATTGCCGAACAGCTTGAGGTCGACGCCGTTGGGCGCGACCGTGATCTTGTCCGCCGCGATGCCGCGCAGGATCAGATCGCGCTTGAGCCCTTCGCAGATCACCACCACCGCGTCGGCCGAGCGCGCCGCGTGGGTCTCGAGCAGCCGCGTCAGGAAATAGCGCGCCGATCCCTCATGCCCCGTGCCATTGCCCACCGCCGCGTCCTCCCAGAAGGCGCGGATCTCATAGACCAGCGGCAGCCCGCGCCGCCGCGCGACGCGCAACGCGGCGAGCGCGTTGAGCACGGGCGAATGCGCGTGGAGCTGGTCGGGGCGGAAGATGTCGACGACCTCGTCGATCCGCTCGGCGAGCGCGGCGATCTCGCGCCATTCGCGCACCGGGCTCGCGCCGCGCGCGGGTTCGCTCGTGCGATAAAAGGTCAGCCCGTCGACGCTCTCGACCGGCGGCCCCACCGCGCTATGCCGTGCCCCCGTCACCCCCGCGACCGCCCAGCCGCGCTCGATCTCGGCCTTGAGGATCGCGCGCGTGCGGAAGGCGTAGCCGCTATGCATCGGCAGGCTGTGATCGAGGATGTGGAGGATCCGCATCGCGCCGATGCGTCTGCCACGATCGGGTTAACGGCCTCTCAACCGCGCCCCTTTAAGCTTGCCCAAGCATCGCAGCCGGAGCCGCGCCCGTATGATCGACAATTTCTCGCTCGCGCTCAGCCACGGCCTGATGCTGCTCGCGGCGTGGCGGCTGATCTTCCGCCCCGACCTCGACGACGATCGGGCGGTTCCGGCCCCGCCCGCCGACGAGGAGCCCCGCGCGCATGCGTGACCTCGGCCTCGTCGTCTTCCTGCTCGCGCTGATCGGGCTCGGCTTCAAGCGGCCGTTCCTGCTGGTCTGCGCCTATGTCTATATCGACATCGTCTCGCCGCAGCGGCTGTCCTATTTCCTGCTCAACAGCATCCCGATCTCGCAGATCGTGTTCGGGCTCGCGGTGGTCGCGTGGCTCGCCGCCGACGACAAGCGCGACACGCGCTTCGGCGCGCGCCAGGGGCTGATGCTGATGCTGCTCGGCTATTGCGCGCTGACCACCTTCCAGGCCGATTTCCCCGACGACGCGTGGAGCAAATGGGAATGGGTGTGGCCCTCGCTGGTGTTCGCGGTGTTCCTGCCGCTCGTGCTGCGAACGCGGCTGCGCGTCGAGACCGTGCTCCTGTTCATGATCCTCGCGGCCTCGGCGATCATCATCGGCGCGGGGATCAAGACCGTGCTCGGCGGATCGGGCTATGGCTCGTTCGCGATGATGGTCGACAACAACAGCGGGCTCTACGAGGATTCGACGATCGCGACGGTGGCGATCGCGATCATCCCGATCATCCTGTGGTTCACGCGCCACGGCACGATCTTCGCGCCCGACTGGCGCGTGAAGTGGTTCGCCTGGGCGCTGTGCTTCGCGTGCCTGCTGATGCCGATCGGGACGCAGGCGCGCACCGGGCTGGTCGCGGCCGCGGTGCTCGCGCTGCTCATGCTGCGCGACAGCAATAGGAAGGCGCTCTACGTCGGCGCGGTCGGCGTCGCGGGGATGCTCGCGCTGCCTTTCATCCCTTCCGCCTTCTCCGAGCGGATGGAGACGATCACCACCTATCAGGCCGACAGCTCGGCGACCACGCGGCTCGCGGTCTGGGCGTGGACGTGGGACTACGCCAAGCAGCATCCCTGGGGCGGCGGCTTCGATGCCTATCGCGCCAACCGCATCCAGGTCCGCACTGAGGAGGTGCAGGGCAGCGGCATGACCCAGCAGATCACCGAGCAGACCATGGCCGACGAATCGCGCGCCTATCATTCGGCCTATTTCGAGATGCTCGGCGAGCAGGGCTGGCCGGGGCTGATCCTCTGGCTGCTGATCCACGCCGGCGGGGTGTGGCGGATGGAGGCGCTGCGAAGGCGCTACGCCGCGAAACGCGCAGCCGAGGGCGAGCAATGGATCGCGCCGCTCGCCACCGCGCTCGAGAACGCGCACATCGTTTACATGGTCGGCTCGCTGTTCGTCGGCATCGCCTTCCAGCCGTTCGTCTACATGATCGTCGGCGTCGAGATCGGCCTCGACACCTATCTCGCGCGGCGGCGCAAGGAGGCGGCGTGGCGGCCGCTCCGGGAGCGCGCGGCGGCGGCGTGAGGTGACGCGGGCCGCTAGCGGCTGCCGACGCTGTTCGGATATCAAGTCGCGGCGGCGGGCTCGGCCGTCGCCACCTGCTCGGCGGAGTCAGCAAGAAAGCGGTGGATCGAAGCGACGACCTGCGCGCCGTCGCCGACCGAGGCTGCGACGCGCTTGACCGATCCCGATCGGACGTCGCCGACCGCGAACACGCCAGGACGGCCAGTTTCGAGAGGGAGCCGGCCGGCTTCGGCGTCGTCGCCGGTCACCACGAAGCCGCGCGGGTCGAGGCCGATCGCGGTTCCCCTCAGCCAGTCCGTATTCGGGTCGGCGCCGATGAACGAGAAGAGGTGCCGCGCCGGATAGCGGCGGCTCTCTCCCGAATGGCGATCGCGCACGGTCACCGCTTCGAGTTCGCCTCTCGCGCCCTCCAGCGAGGCGATCTCGCAGCCGATCACCACGTCGACATTGGGCAGGCTCTCGATCCGCTGCACCAGATACCGCGACATGGTCTCGCCCAGCACGCGGCGGGAGAAAAGCGTGACGTGGCGGGCGCGGGGAGCGAGAAACACCGTGGCCTGACCCGCCGAATTGCCGCCGCCGACGAGCGCGATCTCACAGTCGCCGATGAGATCGGCCTCGAGCGGCGAGGCCCAGTAATGGACCGATGTGCCTTCATATTCGTCGAGACGGTCGACCGCGAGCCGGCGGTATCGCGCGCCGGTCGCGATCACCACGCTGCGGGCCTGGACGCGCTCGCCGGTCGCAAGCTGGATGTGGCAGGGATCATTGCCGCATTCGAGCTTCACCGCCTCTTCGGGAATGGCCATTTCGACCCCGAACTTCTGGGCCTGGTTGTGGGCGCGTCCCATCAGCGCAATGCCCGAAATGCCGGTCGGAAATCCGAGATAGTTCTCGATCCGGGCGGAAGCGCCGGCTTGGCCGCCGAACGAGCGGCAGTCGATCGCCAGCACCGAGAGTCCCTCGGATCCCGCATAGACGGCGGTCGCTAGCCCGGCCGGACCCGCGCCGATCACGACGACGTCGTAAAGCCGGTCCGCGTCGATCGGGCCGACGAGACCGAGGCAGCGCGCGACCTGGTCTTCGGTCGGATTGCGGAGCAGCCGACCGTCCGGACAAAGCACGATCGGCAGTTCTTCGGGGGCCACGTGAAATCGGTCGACCAGTGTTCGCGCGCAATCGTCCGTTGCCGGATCGAGGCTTTGGTAGGGGTGGCCGTTGCGGCGAAGGAAGTTGACGAGGCGAAGGACCTCCGCGCTGGTTTCCTCGCCGACGATGATCGGCCCCGCCCCGCTTTCGATCAAACCGACCCGGCGCAGGATCAGCGCGCGCATGATCCGCTCGCCGAGCTCGGCCTCGGCGATGAGCAGTGCACGCAGTCGGCCGGGCGGGATCGCGACTGCCTCGACGTCGGTCAGCGCCGCTGCCTCGACCAGCGAGGGCCGCCCCGAAAGCGCCGCGAGCTCGCCCAGGAAATTGCCGTGCTCATGGATGACGATCGGGACCCTTTGTCCGGCCCGGTCGAGCCGCGCGGCCTCGAGCCGCCCCGACAGGACCAGGATGAGGCCGGGCCCGAGCTCGCCGATCCGCACGACGGTTTCGCCCGCGGCGTAGCTTCGCTGCTCGCCGAATCGCAACACGCGCGCGAGCTCCTCCTCGCTCAGGCACGGGAACATCTGCGCTCCGCGCGTGGTGAGAAGATCGTTCCGAGAGTCAGTCATCGTAATCCGCTGCCGATCCCCAACGCGCCGCCTTCAGGGTAAGGCAGGCATCTCGCTCGATTCGACGTCCCATACCCGGCCTTCGGGCGAACCTCGACCCAGCTTGTCGGGCAGGGCCCCGTCCTTGGGCGTGAATTCGAGCGAGCCTGAGTTGATGCAATAGCGCCGGCCGGTCGGCGGCGGGCCGTCGGGGAAGACGTGGCCCTGGTGCGCGCCGCAGCGGGCGCAGACGATCTCCGTTCTGACCATTCCGTGGCTGGTGTCGACGACGTCGCGCAGATGGCCTTCGGCGAAGGGCGCGGTGAAGCTGGGCCAGCCGGTCCCGCTCTCGAACTTGGCGCCGCCCTTGAACAAGGGGAGCCCGCACAGGCGGCAGGTATAGACCCCCTCCCGTTTCTCGCTCAGGAAAATGCCGCAGAAGGGCGCTTCCTCGCCATGATCGAGCAGCAGCCGGCGATCTTCCTCGGTCAGGACGGAAATCAACATTTGGAATTGGGCGCCCGTTGGCGGCGAAAGGTCGAAGTCCATGACCTTGGCGCCGTTCACTGCAGTCCTCCTCCCGATAGCACTCCCCAGCCCGTCAAAGCGCAACCGGCGAGAAACGCCGCGACACTCGCGAATACCATGACGTGGGCCACACGAGAGCCAATCGCCTGGTCCATGTGTCTTTTCATCGCTACCTCTAGAGCTTCGAGACGCGGGCCATCGTCGGCGACCGTCAGCCAGTAGCCCAGCATTGTCCCCGCCGCGATGCTTACGCGCTTGAACGCGTACAGCGACCATAACGCAGCGCCCAAAGCAGCCAAAATTCCAAAAAGGAAAGCTCCAGCTCCGCCCAGCTTCGCTCCGGTGGCCATTTGGAGAGGCAGCAAGGATATTGCGGCCGCACCATTGACCACCACGAGCGTCGCCAGAAGCCATCGTGAAAGGCTTCCAACTTCGCGCAAGCCGTCATGGAACGCCTCCATCATCATTGGCATGAAGACTTCCGCAGCCAAACGATTGGGCGCGCGCTCCTTGTTGTCCTCGGTCATTCCCTACCCCCGTCAAGGGCGGGGCGGCACCACAAGAGTGCCGCCCCGCTCGCTCATGACTAGCGCAGCGACCGAAAGCCTGCGCGCAGCTCGTCCGTGATCGCCTGCGGCTGCTCCCAGGCCGCGAAATGGCCGCCTTTGGGAAGGCGGTTGTAGTGGATGAGGTTCGGAAAGGCCCGTTCCGCCCAGCTTTGCGGGCATTGGAAGAGTTCGTCGGGGAAGGCACTCACCGCGACCGGGAGGGTGATGCCCATCGGGTTGAAGAAGGGAAGCTTGTTCTCCCAATAGAGGCGCGCCCCGGAAATCCCCGTGGTGGTCAGCCAGGCGAGCGTGATGTTGTCGAGGATATCGTCGCGCGTCAGGCCCTCGGTCACGCCGTCGAAGACGCGGGCCTTGAGCTCGTAGCTTTTGGTGTCGTGGTCGCAGAACCAGGCCGCCAGCCCGATCGGGGAATCCGCGATCCCGTACAAAGTCTGCGGGCGGGCCGCCATCTCCAGGGCGTAAGCGAGGCCGTGCGTGTAGAAATAGTCGACCCGTTCGAACGCATAAAGTTCGTCGGGGGTGAGCCCGGGCGGCGGGGTGTGGCTGGGGAGCGCCGCCTGGATTTCGGCCGGCAGGGCGCCTGGCATGTTGGTGTGGATGCCGATCAATCCCGGCGGCGCCTGCACGGCCATCAGCTGGGTGATGAGCGCGCCCCAATCGCCGCCGTGGGCGACGTAGCGCGTATAGCCGAGGCGCGTCATCAGAGTCGCCCATGCGCGGGCGATCCGCTCCGGGCCCCAGCCGGGGGTCGCCGGCTTGCCGGAGAAGCCGTAGCCCGGCATCGACGGGACCACCACGTCGAACGCGTCCGCGGCGGTGCCGCCATAAGCGGTGGGATCGGTGAGCGGACCGATGATCTTGAGCTGCTCGGTGACCGAGCCGGGCCAGCCGTGGGTGACGATGACGGGCAGCGCGTTTTCGTGGCGCGAGCGGACGTGGATGAAATGGATGTCCAGCCCGTCGATCTCGGTGAGGAAGTTCGGGAGGGCGTTGAGCTTCGCCTCGCACCGGCGCCAGTCATAGTCCGTTGCCCAAAATTGGGCCATCTTCTGCATCGTCGCGAGCTGCACGCCCTGCGACTGATCCGCGACCAGCTCGCGCTCGGGCCATCGCGTCGCCGCGATCCTGCGGCGCAGATCGGCGAGGTCCTCGTCGGAAGCGTGAAACTGGAAGGGCCTGATTGAGGTGTCGTCGGGGGCGGCGCCGATCACGAAGGATTCGGTGGGGGTAGCTTCGGGGCGCGTCTTGGTGGGCTCGAGCGTGGCGGCGCTTGGCGCGGGAGGTGTCGTTTCGGGAGCCATGATCGTTCTCCTAAGAGGATACGGTAGAACGCTTTTTTCGCGATACGCGGCGATCGGCCATCGGCTTTGCCGGTGCGCGGGAGGGCAGGCGGCCGGCGATCGCATCCGACAGGGGGCCCGGCTTGTCTTGAACGGAAGCGCGCTTTTATAACATATGTGTCGCCGAGCCTCCGTATCCGCCGCATGGGGGACGGCCGCAGCCAGGATGCGCCGATGCCCGGCCGCCATGAAGCACCGAAAGAGATCGGGAGGGGCCTCGCCGCGTGGCAGCTCGACCTCGCGATGCGGCTCCTGCTCGGCGACCTGGCCCGCGACTACCCGGTAGCCAAGCTCGCCAGTCGCTGCGGCCTGTCGCGCAGCTATTTCGCCCGGGCATTCAAAGTCAGCATGGGGCTGCCGCCGCACCGCTGGCTGATGCATCATCGCATCCAGTGCGTCCAGGAAATGCTCGAACGGACGAACCAAAGCATCGCGGAAATCGCCCTGAATTGCGGCTTTGCCGACCAAAGCCACCTGACGCGCGTGTTCCATGCGATCGTCGGCGCCAGTCCGGCCGCCTGGCGGCGTCGGCGCAAGGCGCGTGCCGCCGACGACACATAACGCTGGATCGCTGGCACGGGCTGATCGCCGAGAGCCGAGAGCCGCGAGCCCTCACGGCCCAAATTACGAAAATCGATATGAGGCTTGACGATCTTCGATAAGGAGATTATCGTTTATCGATATTTCGACTCGCTGGAGACCCACCGATGCCCCGAAGCCATGCCGTCGCGCTGCCGGTCGCCTATGTGGCGCTGCGCATCCTCATCGTGCTCAACTGGCTGGGCGGCGCGGCCATTCTCGCGCTGCTGACCGCGACCATCGTCGCCGAGGAATGGACGATGACCGCGCTCGGCATCACGCCCGCCTCCCCGATTCGCCCGATGCTGATGGGGCTGCGCGCGATCGCGGCGCTTGGCCTGATCGGCGTCCCGCTCAACCATGCCGTCCTCGCGCGGCTCGTCGCGATCGTCCAGACGGTGGGCAGGGGCGATCCGTTCATCGCGGCCAACGCTTACCGGCTTAACGCCATCGCCTGGGCGCTGCTCGCGCTCCAGCTGCTCAGCATGGTGATCGGCGGCATCGGCGAGGCGCTGTCGACCCCGGACAATCCGCTCGACCTCGACGCCGGCTTTTCGATCAACGGCTGGCTGGCGGTGCTGCTGACCTTCATCCTCGCGCGCGTTTTCGCCGAAGGCGCGCTGATGCGCGAAGACCTTGAAGGGACGGTGTAATGGCGATCGCCGTCAAGCTCGACGACCTGCTCCACGATCGGCGGATGACGCTGACCGAGCTCGCCGAGCGCGTCGGCATCACGATCGTCAACCTGTCGATCCTCAAGACCGGCAAGGCCCGCGCGATCCGCTTCTCGACGCTCGAGGCGATCTGCGCCGCGCTGTCGTGCCAGCCGGGCGACATCCTCGAATATCTGCCCGACGCCGCGCAGGAGGCCGAGGCGGCATGAACTTTTTTGCCCGGCTCTTTCCCAAGCAGGTCGACAACAGCTTCGACGGCCACCGCGCGGCGCTTTGGCTGCTTGGACTGTTCATCGCGCTCAAGCTCGTGATGAGCGTCAACTCGATCTTCAACACCGCCTCGATCGCCACCGGCGACGGCATCCCGCTCGACAGCTTCGGCCCCGCGGCGGCGCGCGAGGTGCTCACGCTGTTCGCCCTGATGGCGCTCGGGCAGCTGGCGCTTGCGCTGATCGCCCTCGCGATATTGATCCGCTACCGGGCGCTGGTCCCGCTCATCTGCCTGCAGCTGCTCGGCGAACGGATCGCCGGGCGTTTTATCGTGCAGAGCCATGCCGTGGCGGGCGCCGAGAGCCCCGCCATCGTCTGGATCATGGCGGCCGGGCTTCCGACGCTGCTGATCCTAGCGCTGGTGCTGTCGCTCCTTCCCGCCCGAGGCGGGCGCTCGCATCAATCCGCTCTGAACAAGGAAGAAGGACAATGACCGAGATCTCGCCGATCCGCCTGTGGGTGATGCGCGCCATGTATCTGATCATGGCGGCCGGTCTCGCGCTCACCATCTGGCCGGTCATCGTCAGCCACGATTCCGATCTGCCGCGGATGACCGGCGTCGCCCAGGCCCTGCTCGGGACGATCGGGCTGCTGGCGCTGCTCGGGCTGCGCTATCCGCTGCAGATGATTCCCGTGCTGCTGTTCGAGCTCACATGGAAAGCGATCTGGCTGGTCGCCTTCGCCCTGCCGCGCTGGCTCGACGGCACGCTCGACGCGGGAATGCGAAGCACGATCTTCGACACCTCGCTCGGAGCCGTCCTGATCCTCGTGATTCCGTGGCGTTATGTCTGGGCGAACTATGTGGCGAGGCCCGGCGATCCCTGGGCGCTTCGCCGTTCCGTGAACGAAGCGGCGGCGGCTCCTGCCGCGTCCTGAGGAGATGTGACATGGCTTCGACCGCCGATCCAATTCCGCGGGACGGGCGCGATCGCGAAGTCCCGCTGTGGCGGATGCACCTCCTGCGCGCGATGTTCCTGGTTTTCGTCGTCGGCGGCTTCATCGTCCACCCGCAATGGCTGCTCGACGACCCCGACCTGACCAAACGCGGCATGATCGACGGAATGACCGCCGGCTTGTGGGTGCTGTCGTTCCTCGGGCTTCGCTACCCGCTGCAAATGCTGCCGATCTTCCTGTTCGAGTTCGTCTGGAAGACGATCTGGCTGCTCGCCTTCGGGCTGCCGGGGTGGATGGCGGGGCGGGCCGATCCGCAATTCAGCGAGGATCTGATCCTGATCGGGCTCGGCCCACTGGTGTTCGGGCTGATCATCCCCTGGGGCTATGTCTGGCGCCGCTATGTCAGGGAGCCGGCGGAGCGCTGGCGCTGAGGCGATCGGGACCGTGCGGGCCCTGTGCCGCGCTCGCGCCCGACTCGCTCCCCTCCGGGGCCGGCAGATATTTGATCGGGATGTCGAGCGACTTCAGCCGTTTCGCGAGCGCCTCGATCGCCTCGTCGAAGCTCGGTTGCCTGTGCCGACCCGGCGATTGCGTGCGCGCGCCGAGCCGCCCGTTCCTGCGCTCCCAGCGCATGAGCAGCTTGATCGCGCGCTCGAACTCGAGTCCCGGCTCGCCCTCGGGCGCGATCGCGTCGCGGATCCGCTCCTGCGCGGCGAGCCGCTCGCGCACGAGCTCGGCCTCGAGCCGCGCATAGCCCGTCTCGAGCGCCTCCTGCCACGCCTCGCGAAAGTCCGCGTGGCGCGTGCGATGCTTGTAGACCGTCGAGTGATCGACCCCCGCCGCCGCGGCCGCCCCCCGCGCGTCGCACGTCCCCGCGAAATGCGCGAGAAACTTGTCCTTGCGCGCCTCGGTGAACTTCACCTGCCGCATCCGCCGCACCTGCGCCCGGCGCCGGTTGTTGGGGACGATAACCAAATCCTCCCCGGAACGGGGAGGGGGACCGCCGCCCAAGGCGGGGGTGGAGGGGAGTGGGGGGTCGGATCGTCCCCCGGACGATCCTCGAACATGCGGGGCATGTTCGACCCCGCCCTCGCCACAGGCGGCGGTGGAGGGGCTCTCCCCACCCGCAACGCCTTCCCCCGCTCCAGAAACCTCCTCCCCCCGCTCCCGCCGAGCCGACTCCTCCAGCGCCGCCACCCACTCGCGCGCGAACCCCTCATCGCGCCGCCGCGCGCCATAAAACCCTTCGAGCGTGAACCCCGCCTGCCGGGCCGCCTCGCCGAGCGCCAGC
>JACMKH010000230.1 GCA_014380205.1 Sphingomonadaceae bacterium | reverse complement strand
TCGATGACGCGCGCCGACTTGTCCTTGATCGTCGGATCGGCGCTGTCGAGCGTGAGCTTCTCGTCGGGATAGAGCGGCGTCAGATTGTCGAAATTGACGCGCGTGCGGACATAGTCTGGATCGCCGAAATTGATCTGATTGAGCTTGGTCAGCGCGAAATAGCGCTCGCCGTCCTTGGGCCCGCGGATTTCGCCCTCAACGGTGTCGCCGGTGCGAAGGCCGAAGCGGCGGACCTGGTTGGGCGAGACGTAGATGTCGTCGGGGCCGGCGAGATAATTGGCCTCGGGGCTGCGCAGGAAGCCGAAGCCGTCGGCGAGCACCTCGATCGTCCCCATTCCGAAAATCTCGGTGCCGTTGTCGCTGTACGCCTTGAGGATGCCGAACAGCAGGTCCTGCTTGCGCAAGGTCGACGCGCTCTCGACGCCGCACTCCTCCGCCATCGTCACCAGCTCGGCCGGCGTCTTCTTCTTGAGTTCCTTGAGGTGCATGGGGCGGATTCCTGGCGGAGATGTGGCTTGCAAAGGGGCGACGGACGTCGACGCGGCGATGTCGGTTGCGGAAAGGATGCAAGGCGCGCGCGAGGATCGGCGCGCCGGTCTTGGGCTCGCGAGGTAGGTGGGCGCCGCCCTCAAGTCAAGCGAACGGGCGGATCACCACGAGGATCACGATGAGCACCGCGGCGAGCCCGGGCAGCTCGTTGAGCATCCGCAGCGCCCGCCCCGACAGCGGCCGCGCGCCCGCGGCGAGTTGCGCGCGATAGCGCATCAGCCAGCCCTGATAGCCGGAAAGGCCGATCACCAGCGCGAGCTTGGCGATGAACCAGCCCTGCATCCACGCATCGGTGACATAGGCGAGGCTCAGCCCGAGCACCCAGACGATCAGCATCGCGGGATTGAGGATGATCGAGGCGATGCGCTCCTCGCGCGCGATCCACGCCTTGTCCTCGGGCGAGCCGACTGCGGACTCCTGATGATAAACGAACATCCGCGGCAGCATGAACAGCCCCGCCATCCAGAAGATCACGAACAGGATGTGCGCGGCCTTAAGCCAGGGATAGGCGAGCATGAGCGCTTCGATCATCGCTCAGCGACCGCGCACGCGCGCGAGCATGCGCTCGACATGCGCGATCGGCGTGTCGGGAAGGATGCCATGGCCGAGGTTGAACACATGCGGCCGCTGGGCGAAAGCCCCGATGATCCGGTCGATCGCGCCGTCGAGCGCCGCGCCGCCCGCGACCAAAGCGAGCGGATCGAGATTGCCCTGCACGGGCATGGCTTCGGGCAACATGGCATCGGCCCAGGCGGGATCGACGGTCTCGTCGATTCCGATCGCATCGACACCGGTCTCGCGCGCATAGGCCGGCAGCTTGCCCCCCGCGCCCTTGGGAAAGCCGATGATCGGCGCGTCGGGATGGATCGCGCGGAGGCGGCGGACGATCTCGGCGGTGGGCGCGATTACCCAGCGCTCGAACTGCGCGGGCGAAAGGCTGCCGGCCCAGGAGTCGAACAGCTGGACCGCCTCGGCCCCCGCCGCGATCTGCCCCGCGAGATAGGTGACCGTGGTATCGACGATCGCATCGATGATCGCGCCGAAACGCGCGGGGTCGGCATAGGCCATCCGCCGCGCCGCGCCCTGGTCGCGGCTCCCCTCGCCCGCGATCATATAGGTGGCGACGGTCCAGGGACTGCCGGCGAAACCGAGCAACGTCGTTTCGGGCGGCAAGACCGCCGCGACCCTTCGCACAGTTTCATAAATCGGCTCGAGCCGCTCGGGCGCGGCGACGAATGCACCAAGCGAAGCATTGGCGAGCGGGGGCGACAGGTGCGGTCCCTCTCCTTCGATGAAAGTGAGATCCTGCCCCAGCGCATGCGGCACAACCAGAATGTCCGAGAACAGGATCGCGCCGTCGAAACCGAAACGCTCGACCGGCTGGAGCGTGACCCGCGCCGCCGCTTCGCTGTCGTGGACGAGATCGAGGAAGCCGCCCTTCTCGGCTCTCAGAGCGCGATATTCGGGAAGATAGCGCCCCGCCTGGCGCATCAGCCAGACCGGTGGAACAGCGCGCCGTTCGCCGCGCAGCACGGCGAGCAACGGGCGACCGAGGGCGTGAGATACGGAGATGTCCGCGCTCCCTACTCTAATCATTATAGATTCTAAGATGAGTCTGAGGTGGTGGTAGAAGGCTTGATTAGGGGACTTAAGGAGGCTTCCCGCTAAAGCCAACAGCTTGACTCGGCCGCGTGCGCGCGGAAGCGCGGAGTCGCGCGCGCCATCCCGATGATTCACAGCCTGTGCATGGCGCCTGCCACCTGTGGGCGAATCGCCGGGGCGAATCCGCATTGCGTGGGCGCGGGGCACGCTTGAATCAACGCACACGGTTACGCTAGCGATTTGGCCATGGTTCTCCACAGTTCCGCTCGATGATCCGCCTTCAGCTCCATCTCGTTTCGGATTCGACGGGCGAGACGCTCGAGAACATGGCGAAAGCCGCGCTCGCGCGGTTCGAGGGGGTCGAGACGGTCAAGCACTACTGGCCGATGGTGCGCACCGAGGGGCATATCGAGCGCGTGATGGAGGATGTCGCGCGCCAGCCGGGGCTGATCCTCCATACGCTGGTCAATCACAATGTCCGCGGGCTGCTCGAGGCGCGCGCGCACGCGCTCGGCCTCCCCGCGGTCTCAGCGCTCGATCCGGTGATCGACGCGTTGTCGCGACTGCTCGGGATGGAGGCGGCCGAGCGGCCCGGCCGCCAGCACGCGCTCGACGCCGCCTATTTCCGTCGCGTCGAGGCGATCCAGTACACGATCGCGCACGACGACGGGCTCGCGCCCGAGGACTGGCCGGCGGCCGACATCATCCTCGCAGGGGTCTCGCGCACCTCGAAGACGCCGACGAGCATTTATCTCGCCAACCGCGGCTACAAGGTCGCCAACGTCCCGCTGGTCGTCGAGGCGCCGCCGTCCGACACGCTCTTCCGCCTCTCGGGCCCGGTCGTCGTCGGGCTGACGACGAGCCCCGAACGGCTGATCCAGGTCCGCCGCAACCGGCTGCTCGCGCTCCATCAGGCCCCCGAGACCGATTATGTCGACGCCGAGCGCGTCAAGGCCGAGGTTGCGTATGCGCGGCGCATCTTCGCGGACATGGGCTGGCCCGTGATCGACGTGACGCGGCGCTCGATCGAGGAGAGCGCCGCGGCGATCCTCAACATCGTCGCGCATCTGAGGGAACAGCAAGGCGAGGAGGAGAAGCCATCCGCCTGATCCTCGCCTCGCAAAGCGCGGCGCGGTGCGCTATGCTCGCGGCGGCGGAGGTACCGCATGAGGCCATGGCGTCGGGCGTCGACGAGGAGGCGGCGAAGGCGTCGCTTTCGGCGGAAGGGCTGAGCCCGCGCGACCTCGCCGACGCGCTTGCCGAGCTCAAGGCGGTCAAGCTCTCGGCGCGCTTTCCCGATGCGATGGTGCTCGGCTGCGACCAGGTCGCGGCAATCGACGAGGAGGCGCTGGGCAAGCCCGGGGACCGCGAGGCGGCCTCAGCGCAGCTCGGGAAGTTGCGCGGCGCGACTCACGCGCAGCACAGCGCCGCCGTGATCGCCGAGGGCGGGCGGCCGGTCTGGCGCCACGTCGACACCGCGAAGCTCACGATGCGCGATTTCTCCGACGGCTTCCTCGAGGAATATCTCGATGCCGAATGGCCCACCATTGGCGGCTGCGCGGGCGGCTACCGGCTTGAGGGCCGTGGCGTGCAGCTTTTCGCGCGGATCGAGGGCAGCCATTTCACGATCCTCGGGCTGCCGCTTTTGCCGCTGCTCGACTATCTGCGAGAGCGCGGGGTGATCGTGGCATGACCCGTCTCTACGCCGAGGTCATCGGCGACCCCATCGCGCACTCCAAATCGCCGCTGATCCACAATTTCTGGCTCGCCAAGCTCGGCATCGACGCCGAATACCGCGCATGCCACGTGCGGCCGGACGAGCTGGAAGATTATTTCACGCGGAGGCGCGGAGACACGGAATGGCGTGGTTGCAATGTGACGATGCCCCACAAGCAGGCGGTGCTCGATTTCGTTGACGCGCGCGGGTGGAGCGTCGGAAAGCTCGATGCCGCGAACTGCGTGGTGCGGACTGGGACGGGGCTGGAGGCGCACAATACAGACGGCGCTGGAGTGTGCGACGGCCTATCGCGCGTATCCAGCGATCTATGGTCGGTGTGTCTAATTGGTGCGGGCGGTGCTGCCGTGGCCGCGAGGGAAGAGCTTGATGCGATCTGTGGGGATGACCTCCGCCTAGTGGCGCGTGACAAAGCGAAGGCTGAGAGATTCATCGACGAATTCAGCTTTGAATCTCGCTGGTTTGCCTTTGACGAGGTAGCGAACGCGATGCGTGATGCGAATGGCGTTATCAACGCTAGCCCTCTAGGCATGACGGGCCGCCCTGCCATGCCTGAGCCCGTCCTCGACGCTCTTGCGCTCACTTCTGCTGAGAGCTTCGTTTTCGACATGGTCTATGCGCCACTTGAGACCGATCTGTTGAAACGCGCGAAAGCGCTGAAGAGGCAGCGGGTGGACGGCCTAGTCATGCTCGTCGGCCAGGCGGCCGCCGCCTTCGAAATGTTCTTCGGTCAGCCCGCTCCCCGCGAGCACGATGGCAAGCTACGCGCGTTGCTCACCGCATGATCACGCTTGGCCTGACCGGCTCCATCGGCATGGGCAAGTCCACCGTCGCGCAAATGTTCGCGGCCGAAGGCGTGCCCGTGTTCGACGCCGACGCCGAGGTGCATAGGCTCCAGGGGCCGGGCGGGGCGCTGGTTGAAGCGATCGAGGCGATGTTTCCGGGGACCACGCATGCCGAAGGGGTCGACCGGGCGCTGTTGTCGAAGGCGGTGCTCGGCGACCGCGCGGCGATCGCGCGGCTCGAGGGGCTCGTCCATCCACAGGTCGGCGAGAGCCGCGAGGCGTTTGTCGAGTCGCACCGCGATGCGCCCCTCGTCGTGCTCGACATCCCGCTGCTGTTCGAGAAAGGCGGGTTCGACGAGGTAGACGCCATCGCCGTGGTCTCGGCCCCGCGCGACATCCAGCGCGTGCGCGTGCTCGCGCGCCCGGGGATGACCGCGCAGAAATTCGATCACATCGAGGCGCTCCAGACACCCGACGCCGAGAAGCGCCGCCGCGCCGATTTCGTTATCGCGACGGGCTGCCCGCTGGCGGAGACCGCCGCACAGGTCCGCGCGCTGGTCTCTTGCCTTAGCGCCCACACCGTCCGATATTGCCGCCAATGCGTGAAATAGTTTTCGACACGGAAACGACGGGCCTTAGCCCCTTGGATGGCCACCGGCTGGTCGAGTTCGGGGCGCTGGAACTGATCAACCGGGTCGAGACCGGGGCGCACTTCCACGCCTATTTCAATCCGTTGCGCGCGATGCCGAGCGACGCCTACGCCGTCCACGGCCTCTCCGACGCGTTCCTCGCCGACAAGCCCGGATTCGCCGATCGCGTCGAGGAATTGCTCGTGTTCATCGGCGATAGTCCGCTCATCGCGCACAACGCCGTGTTCGACTTTTCCTTCCTCAACTGGGAGCTCGAGGCGTGCGGGCGGACCGCGCTGGCGATGGAGCGCATGGTCTGCACGTTGATGCTCGCGCGCACGCGCCATCCGGGCGCCAAGCACAGCCTCGACGCGCTCTGCACGCGCTACGGAGTCGACCGCAGCCAGCGCGTGCTCCACGGCGCGCTGCTCGACGCTCAGCTGCTGTGCCAAGTCTATGTCGAGCTCACCGGCGGGCGGCAGATCGGGCTCGTGCTAACCGAACAGCCGCCGCGGCGCGAAGGAAATGTCTTTGCGTTTAGGCCGGCCGAGCGCCCCTACCGGCCCGCGCGGCCGCACGCGCCCTCGTTCGACGAGCTCGCCCGCCATGCCGCCTTCGTCGCGGGTCTTGTCGATCCGCTGTGGCGCGACGCCGCGCCCGACCATTGAGCAGCCAGGCGGGCCCCTCCGGGCCGCGGGCACAGGAAAGAAGGACGTCAGCGATGGATATTCGCGTTTCGGGCCATCAGATCGACACCGGCGACGCGCTCAAGGCGCATGTCGAGGAGCGGCTCAACGCGATCTCCGAAAAATACTTCGCGCGCACGCTCTCGGCGCACGTCACCTTCGGCAAGGGGCCCTATGAGCACAGCTTCCGCTGCGACATCGTCGCGCATGTCATGCAGGGGCTCGTGCTGCGCGGCGAAGGCGGCGCGAGCGACGCGCACGCCGCGTTCGACCAGGCCTCGGGACGAGTCGAGAAGCAGCTCAGGCGCTATATGAGCCGGCTCAAGGACCGCCACCATCAGGGCAACGGCGAGGATCTCGCGCCGCCAGACGCGGCGGGCTATACCGTGTTCCAGGGCGCCGACGAGGAGGACGAGCCTTCGGACAATCCGCCGATCGTCGCCGAGACGCGCGTCGACATCCCCGACGCGAGCGTCTCGGACGCGGTGATGATGCTCGATCTGAGAAACACCAACGCGCTGCTGTTCAAGAACAGCGGGACGGGCGCGTTCAACATGGTCTATCGGCGCAACGACGGCACGATCGGCTGGGTCGAGCCCGGCAGGGCCGCCTGATTCGGGGCGTATGAAGGAAAGGGAAGCGGCGCACCTCCTGGGAGCGCTGCCTGTGGTGCGTTATGAACGATCTTGCCGACATACTGACCCCCGAATCGGTGGCGCTCGGACTCGATGTCCCCAACAAGAAGGCGTTGTTTCGCGAGATCGTCGCGCGCGCCGCGAAGGTGACGGGCTGCCCTGCCGAGAGCATCGAGGCGCCGATCAAGGCGCGCGAGCGGCTCGCTTCGACCGGCTATGGCCGCGGCGTCGCGATCCCGCACGCGCAGCTCGATTGCGTGGGCGAGGTCCATGGGCTGTTCTTCAGGCTCGCCAGGCCGATCGACTATGGCGCGGTCGACGGCATGCCCGTCGATTGCGTGTTCACGCTGCTGTCGCCGAGCGACACGGGGGCGGGGCATCTGAAGGCGCTGGCGCGGGTCAGCCGATCGTTCCGCGACGAGCGCTTCGTCGCCAAGCTGCGCGGAGCGCGTTCGCAGGACGCGCTCTACGCGCTGTTCGCGCAGCTGCCGGCGGCCGACGCTGCCTGACGCCGAGCAGCGCGCGCCTTCGGCGGGCGAGCAGGCGCACTTCAGCGCGCTCGAATCGCTCTACGCCTCGGCGCCGGTCAACACCTTCTGGGATTCGCGGATCGAGATCACCGGCCCGGGCGCGGCGCGGATCTGCTTCACGCTCGACGCGCGCCACCATCACGCCGCCGGCGCGGCGCACGGCACGAGCTATTTCAAGATGCTCGACGACGCGGCCTTTTACGCGGCGAACAGCCTCGTCAGCGACCGCTTCCTGCTCACCACCGGGTTCACCCTGCTGTTCACCCGGCCGATTGTCGGCGGCAAGGTCACCGCCGAAGGGCGCTGGATCAGCGGCCAGCGGCGCGTGTTCATCGCCGAGGCGCGGCTGATCGACGCGAGCGGCGAGGAGGCCGCGCGCGGCACGGGGACGTTCATGCGTTCGCGCATCGCGCTCTCCTCGCTCGGCGGATACCGCCAGCCGTGACCGTCCGGCTGACCAGCCGGCTGCTGGTAAGCGCGATGATCCGCAGCGTCGAGGGGCTTGGCGGCCACGCCGCGGTGCTCGCCAAGGGCGACGAGACAGCCGGCGCGATCGTCATCGCGCTCGCCGAGCGCGGACGCGCGCTGCGCCTGCTCGAGCGCAGCCTTGGGCCCGACGGCGACTATCGCTGGGCGCCCTGCGGCCCCGAGCCCGACGAGGAGGGCGCGGCGGTGCGCGACTATATCGCGCGGCGGCGGGGCTTCGACCCCGATCTTTGGGTGGTCGAGCTCGACCTGCCCGATGCGGAGGCGATCCTCGACGACATGGGCGTCTGATCGCTTTGCATCGGTTCCGCTTATGTTCTAGGCTGGCGCGCGATGGCCGACTCGCCCGATCCGCTCGAATGCCTCGCCGATGCGCCGCCGGTTGCGCGCGATGTCGCGCGTGGCGTCGCGCGGCTGTTCTGGCGTCATGACCTCATCTCGCTGTGCGAGGTGCCGCTCGGCAACGGCCGCCGCGCGGACATCATGGCGATCGATCCGCGCGGGAGGATCACCATCGTCGAGATCAAGTGCAGTCGCGCCGATCTGCTCGGCGACCATAAATGGCCGGAATATCTCGATTATTGCGACCGCTATTTCTGGGCGGTCCCCGGCGGCTTCGATCTCGCGCTGTTCGATCGCGCCGAGCTCGATCCCGCGCGCACCGGGCTGATCGTCGCCGACCGCTACGACGCGGTGGTCGCGCGCGAGGCGCCAAGCGCGAGCCT
>JACMKH010000229.1 GCA_014380205.1 Sphingomonadaceae bacterium | reverse complement strand
TCGCCGGCCCGCTGGTCCTGCTGGTTCCGGCCGCCTGGCTCGCGCTGGTCGCCTTCGTGCTGTTTCCGGGGCATGAGGAGACTCACGGGCTGTTCGACGATGGCGGCGCGCATGCGCGCTATTTGGCGGTGTTCCTGTTCGGCGTGTTGCTCTGGCGCGCCGAGCGCGCCTGGGCCGGAATTCGCCGCTGGTGGCCGGCGGCGGCGGCGCTCGCGCGCGCGGGCTTCGCCGTCGTCGTCGTGATGGAGTCGAAATGGCCCGGCAACACCCCCTTCCCCGATGGCGTCCGCTGGATCTGGGATATCGCCCGGATCGCCCAGGGATGGGGCGCGATCGTCGCGCTGATCGGCATCGCCGACCGGTTCTGGAACCGCGAGCATCGCCTGCGCCCGATGCTCACCGAGGCGATCTTCCCCTTCTACATCATCCACCAGACGATCATCGTGCTGGTCGGCTGGTGGCTGCTCCCCGCGAACCTGCCCAACTGGGTCGCGTTCCTCATCCTCGTCGCGGCGACCGCGGCGGGGTGCTGGCTGTTCTACCGCGTGGGCCGCGCGATCAGGCCGCTGAGGCCGCTGATCGGACTCGCCTACCGCGACAAGCTCAAGCCTTCCGACCCGTCACCAGCGAATAATAACCCCGGCTGTGCACCGCCCCAACCTCGCTGAAGCCCGCCGGCTCGAGGATCGCGCGGAGCTCGGCGAGGCTGTACTGCTTGCCGCGCGTGCCGAGCAGCATGAGCATCGAGAAGCTCGCGGTGGTGAGCGGGCCGGTGCTCGTATCGTTCATGAGCTGCTCGTGAAGGATGATCCGGCCTCCGGGCGCGAGCGCGGCGTGCGCCTTGGCCGCGAGCTCGCCGCAGGTCTCCTCGTTCCAGTCGTGCCAGATGTTCGAGAAGAACAGCGCGTCATGGCCCTCGGGCCAGGGCTCGCGGAACATGTCGACCGCCTGGGCCGTGACGCGATCGGCGACCTCCCCCTCTTCGATATAGGGCCGCGCCGCCTCGCACATCGCTGGAAGCTCCATGATCGTCGCTCGAAGGCCGGGGTTGGCGCGCGCGGCGGCGATCGCGAAGCAGCCCGATCCCGCGCCGACATCCATCAGGCTTTTGACGCCTTCGAACACCCCGCTCCGCGCGGCGGCGATCGCGGCGGGGAGCGAATGCGCATGCATGAAGGCGGCGATGTGACGCGCCTGCTCGATCTCGAGCTGGCCGCTCTCCCAATTCCCGACCGGCCGGCCTTCGGTCCAGTCGCGCGTCCCGGGCCGAAGGGCGGCGAGCAAATTCCTGTGAAGCTGGCTCGGCTCGCCGCCGTTGATCAGCGCGCCCCAATAGAAGGGGCTGTCGGGGACGAGATAGGCGCGCGAGACCGCGGTGTCGCCCCATTTCCCCTCGCGCCGCGTGGCCAGTCCGAGCGCCGCGAGCAGCCCGAGGTGGATCGACAGCGCGCGTGCATCGACCTCGATCGCGGCGGCGAGCGCGTCGGTCTCGAGCGGCCCGTCGGCGAGCGCCGGAAACAGCCCGATCTCGTCGGCGACCGACAGCGCGGGGAAGAAATGCTGGGAAAGGAAGATGTCCCAGATCGGCTCGTCGCCCGCGACGGGCATGTCATAGGTGGAGGTCATCGGGGGCCCCTAACATCGGACACCGTCATGCTGAACTTGTTTCAGCATCCATGAGCATAGAGTTGGGCCCCGCGCACTTTCTCAAAACGCATATACGTCGAGCACACTCGGCACGATGTCGTTCATCAGCAGCACCTTCTTGCGCGCGATCAGCCATTCGCTGTCGCGCCTTTCGATCCGGTGCTCGTAGAGCCCGAAGAAGACGTGCGCGTCCTTGCGCCGCGTGTCGTAGCGGTGGACTGTCCAGCTCGCGCTGGTCTCGACCGCGTGCGGCTCGCGCGCCGTGATCAGCACATTGGTGACCGCGTGGACGGTGCGCGGCAGCGGGGTCGAGGCGGGGGACTGGCCCGACTTGATGCGAAACACGCGGTCCTCGAGGTTGCGGCGGCCCTCGTAGTAGATCAATGACATTTCGCGGTCGGGGTCCGAGGTCTGCTCGGTCTCGCTCTTCCACGCGGGAATCCAGAACACGGCGTCCTCGGCGTAGAGCGCGAGCCATTGGTCCCATTCGCGCCGGTCGAGGTGGAGCGCCTCGCGGTAGAGGAATTCGGCCGCTTCGTCGCGCGTCACGCGAGCGCCTCGCGCGCGACGCCCGCGCGCATTCGCGTCCGCCAGGCGCGGTAGTAGTTGTGATAGAGCGTCTCATCGCACAGCTGCGAATCGGCGAGGACATTGGCGGCGGGGGTCATGCCGAGCTTGTCCGAGAAGACATTTCCGCCGAGCTTGGTCGCGGCGATCCCCCGCGAATAGCCCTGGAGCGGTCCGACCAACCCGCTCGCGTGCCCCGCCTGGCAATTCTCGTAGCAGGCCGCGTCGTCGGGGGTCGCCATCCCGGTCGGGTTGAAGAAATCTTCGTACGAACGGATGCGCTGGCGGCGCGCGGCCGCGCTCTCGCCCCTGGGCGCGAAGCACCAGGTGGTGACCTCGGTCATGTCGGGCGCGATCGGGCGGATGATGCGGAGCTGGCTCGCCGCGCTCTCGACGATCTGCATGTTGGGGAAGACCGTGAGGTTGCGCATGTTGAAGATCCAGTCGCGCTTGCCCGGCCCGAGCCGTTCGCCGAGCGCCTCGACGCGGTCGTACATCGGATGCGCGGGCGACGCCGGGATCAGCCCCCAGTTGAGCACATGGCCATGATCGAAGCTGTAGCTGCCGCCTTGGACGCCCGCCGCCTCCTCGCTCCACGGCTGGTCGCTCTCCCACACCGAGCGCGGCGTCGCGTCGTCGGGCCGCTCGGCGCGCAGCTCGAGCACTTTGAGATAGGAAGGGTGGGTCGAGGTGAAATGATAGGCGTCCGACGCGTTCTCGAGCTGGAGCTTCCAGTTGCCGTGATAGGTGAAGGCGACCGAGCCGGGGACGAGCTCGATGCCGTCGGGGCTCTCCTCGGTGATGAGGTCGAGCAGCTTCGCCGCCTCTCCGAGATGCTCCGAGAGTGGCGGAACGTCGCCGACGAGGCTGCCGAACAGGAAGCCGTTGTGCTCGGCGAAGGCGGGAAGCCGCCTGAGATCGTGGCTGAGCTCGTCGAACGCCGGCGCGTGCGCGCCGGCCGCCTTCCATTTGACGCCGCGGTTCTTCCCCGCGCTGTCGAAGGTCCAGCTGTGATAGGGGCAGACGTGGAGCCGCGAATTGCCGTGCGCAAGCTGACAGACCCGCGAGCCCTTGTGCGGGCACGAGTTTATGAAGCCCCCGAGCGAGCCCGAGCCGTCGCGCATCACGACGATCGGATGCCGCCCGATCTGGCGCGTGAAATAGTCGTGCGCCTCGGGAATCTCGCACGCGAGCCCCAGGAACACCCAGCCGCCCTCGAACACATGCCGCCGCTCGGCTTCGAACAGCTCGGGATCGGTGAACATCCGCCGGTCGAGCCGGAACACCCCGTCCGCCGGCCGGTCGTCGATCATCGCGTCGATCATTGAGTCGATCGGCGAAATAGTCTCTATCGTGCGCATCTCGTTCATGGCGCGGGCTCCATAGCGGCCCCGCGCCGCGAATGTAACGACGCAACGCAAACGACCCGGGAGAGCGCGCATGCGCCGGCTGATCGTTTTTCTGATGGGAGCTTTGGCGATGTCGACCCAGGCGATCGCGCAGGATGCGGGCGATGCGCCGCGCTGGACGCTCGTGATCCACGGCGGCGCGGGGGTGATCGAACGCGCCGGAATGACGCCCGAGCGCGAAGCGTCGATCCGCACGTCGCTATCTGGGGCGCTCGAGGCGGGCGCCACCGTGCTCCGCGAAGGCGGCGCGGCGCTCGACGCGGTCGAGGCGGTGGTCCGCGTTCTCGAGGACGATCCCCAGTTCAACGCGGGGCGCGGCGCGGTGTTCACCTATGAGGGGACGATCGAGCACGACGCGGCGATCATGGACGGCGCGACGCGCGGCGCGGGCGCGGTCACCGGCACCTCGCACACACGCCACCCGATCACGCTCGCGCGCCGCGTAATGGAGGAGAGCCCCCACGTCTTCCTGCGCGGGCTCGGCGCCGACCAGTTCTCGGTCGAGCAGGGGCTTGAGCAGGTTCCCAACGAATGGTTCCACACCCCCGAGCGCCGCCGCCAGCTCGACGAGATGCTCGCGCGCGAGGCGCAAGGGCTCAGCGCCTATGACGTCGACCTCAAATACGGCACGGTCGGCGCGGTCGCGCTCGACCAGAACGGCAATGTCGCCGCCGCGACCTCGACCGGCGGGCTTACCGGCAAGCGCTGGGGCCGGATCGGCGATTCGCCGATCATCGGCGCGGGAACCTACGCCGACGACCGCGCCTGCGCGGTCTCGGCGACGGGCGCGGGCGAGTATTTCATCCGCCTAGCGGTCGCGCACGAGATCTGCGCGCAGCTCCGCTTCCGCTTCGCCGAGGAGATCGAGGCCGCGCAGGCCTCCGTCCCGCTCGATGGAGAGGGCAACCCGACCTACATCGTCCATGCGAGCGAGTTCGAGCTCACCGACGCACAGGTCCAGGAGGTCGTCGACGGCGTGATCGCCGAGCTCGGCGCGCTTGGCGGCACGGGCGGCGTGATCGTGGCCACTCCCGACGGGTACGGGGGCTATTCGTTCAACACGCCGGGCATGTACCGCGGGATGGTGTCGAGCGAACGCGAGGCGGGCGTTGCTATCTATGGAGATGAGTGAAGGATCCACCTTCCGTTGGGGATAGGAGGAGCGCGGAACTGACGGGATCGCTGGACTGGTGCGCGGCGCACCATTCATCCAACACGATGGATAACGAGCATGCTTTTGCTCTCGAGAGGTAAATCGAGCGGCCAGACTTCCGTGCAACCCATCGTGCTGGATCCGACAAGCGCTTAATCGAGCAATTCAAGATATATGTTTGCTTGTCGAGCTAGAGCTAGTTTAGCTGGACACACCCGCATTTTCATGTCAACCTCTTGGGAGCAAAACAGATGCAGCCATTGAGTAGCCGTACAACCTAATGGAGGGATATCATGGCACAACGCCAGCGTTATGTGCTTCTCCCGAGCCGGGGTCTTCGTGCGGAATCTGGTCCGGCGCGATCAGTCCTGCTTGAAGCATCGGACGCCTTCCACTCACTGGATGGACGAGTACAGCTCCCGGACGGCACGGACTTTCGCGTTCTCGACGTCACCCGGGAAGATGGCCCCAAACTCATCGAGGCGGAAACCGCAGTTGCTATGGCGCTGAACGAAGGGCAGATTCCCCTTCGCGTTGTTCCAGTCGTTGAATATCGGAAGCCCCGTATCTTCCCCTTCGCCGAAATGGGGCTTCTGAAACGGGCAACCGCCCGCGCCTTGCCCAGCCTGACAGTGCGCTGTGTGAACGCTATCGATGATGATCCAGTTGAGAACGCGGCGGTGGTCGCATTCACCAACTTTGCAGAAAGGGAAGGTGATGGAGGTAAGACCGATAGCAATGGCGAGGTAACTCTGCGCTTGGCAGGCGGCACGATCGAACGCCTTTACATCTATGGCCCTCCAAACTACTGGGGCGCCTACAGAGAAAACCTTGCGATTTCAAATCTGACTATTGGAGTTACACCTGTAAATCTCAGCTATACGGACTCCGTTCGGCATTTCTACAGACAGAGCCGCTTCAATCCGGCCACCGGCGTGACAGTAGGCGTCCTTGATACAGGGTGCGACCCTCATTCAGATCTCAATCTGCTCCCGGGTCGGGCGACGGTGACCGGTGAACCTGACGATACGAGCGACATCGATCTGCACGGTACTCATGTTGCGGGGCTCATTGGAGCAAACGGCGGCTTGCATGGAGTAGCGCCTGGCGTCCCCATCCGGCCCTACCGCGTCTTCCCAGCCAATGGCGACGGCGCGACGAACTACGCGATCCTGAAGGCCATGTTTGCGGCGGCCGACGCAAGATGCGACATTGTCAACCTCAGTTTGGGCGGAGGACCATATGACGATATTGTCGCCGAAGCGATCCAAGACGCCCGAAATCAGGGGATGCTAGTGGTAGTCGCGGCGGGCAATGACAACCGCGCAACGGTTAATTTTCCCGCAGCATATCCAGGAGCGGTCGCAGTGGCTGCCATGGGAATTGAGGGCACCTTTCCCAGCGGCTCTGTGGAGGAAGCTGACGTCTTGCGCCCGCCCTACAGCCAAGCGGATGCCAGCGAGTTCTTAGCCGCATTCTCGAATGTGGGAACAGAAATTTGCGTCGTTGCCCCCGGAGTTGGAACCCTGTCTACGCTGCCTGGTCAAGCTTACGGACCACTTAGCGGAACATCAATGGCAGCGCCTGTGGTGGCAGGAGCGACAGCCTGCCTTCTGTCGAATGACACGGCAACATTCGGAATGCCGCGCAACCGTGCGCGGTCGGATGCAATTTTCAACCTGTTGGTTCAAAATTGCGTCCGCAGGCGTTTCGGACAAATCTTCGAGGGCTTCGGATTACCCGATCCGGCGAGCGTTTGATGAAGAGATACGTGTTGCTCAACGATGGCCCCGGGGATGCGTCTGCGGTGCTGGCGAAAATCCAAACTCTACCCAACCTCCGGTTGCTCGATCAGACCGATGATCGCGCCCTTTTGATTGAAGGCTCATCACAAAGCGTGGGCGAGCTGAAATGTGGTCTCGAGGGATGGACGGTTAGAAGAGAAACCACCCATCCTGCTCCGACCCCACCTTTCCCGCGCCCAGGCTGGAAGCTCTAACCTAACACGGCTACGCCGGGCCCAAGTTTCGCTCAGCAGCGGATGACAAGCCCCCGGACGTTTTCAGATCGCGCGGGGCGCGACGGCTCGATGCACTTCCCAGGGGAGAGGGGTCACTACCGCGCCTCCCCCGTAAACGTCCGCAGCGCCGGGTTGGTGTGATCGGGCATCGCGAGCGCCTCCTTGACCCCCGGCCGCGCGAGCATCCGCTCCTTCCACGCGGTCATCCGCGGCGCGCGCGTCGTCACCTCCATCTCGGGGAACATCCGGTCGACGAACATCCCGCAATGCGAAAAGAAATTGATGTCGGCGAGCGTGTAGTTGTCGCCCGCGAGCCATTCGCTCTCGCCGAGCGCGCCTTCGACCTTGTCGATCGCATATTCGACTTTCGCGGTAGCGTGCGCGAGCTGCTCCTCGGAGAATCCCGAGCGCGCGTCGGCCCATTTCTTGCGCTGGTCGGGGAGCGGGATGCGCTCCATCAGCGCCTCGAACTCGCCGCTTTCGATGCCGCGCGCGAGCACGCCGACCATGCGGTGCCAGCCGTGCATCGAGACATGGTTCATGACATGCTCGTCGATGAACTTGTTCCAGTAGCGCATTCGCGCCGCGCCGACCGGATCGCGCGGGCGCAGCGGGACGTCGGGGAAGACGTCCTCGAGATATTCGTTGATCACCGTGGTGTGGGTGATGATCGCGCCGTCATGGTCGAGCACGGGCACCTGGCCCTCGGGGTTGATCGCGATGAACCATTCCGAATGCTGCTCGAACTTGTGGAGGTCGACATAGACGCTCTCGAATTCGAGCCCCTTCTCGAACAGAGGGATCATGCTCTTGAGCGAGTTCGCCGCAGGCTCGGCGTGGTAATATTTGAGGGCCATCAGTCTCTCCAATAGGCGAAGGCGCGGGTCTCGATCGAGGAGCGCGGATTGGCGTCAGGATCGGGGTTCTGGAAGGCGGTGTGCGGGCAGCCCTGGACACGCTCAAGGTCGCTGTCGAAGGCCTTGAAGATCAGCGCCTCGTCGGGCGTCATGCCGCTGAACCAGTACCAGCGGTGTGCGGGATTGGGCCTGATCAGCGAGGAGCCGAAGCGGATCTCGTCGATGCCGTCGCCGTCGATCCGCGCCTCGCCTTCGATTCGGTCGCTGTCGGCCATGCTCGGCGCGGCGCAGACCGTGAGCGGCATGTCCTGCGGCGGCGCGGTCAGCACGCGCCAGATGTTGTAGGCGGCGTAGCGCCCGCCGCGCAGCGCCTCGCCATCGGGATGATCGGCGAGATTGCGCGCGGCGAAGGCGTCGAAGGCCGCGCGCGAATAGTCGATGTGCGCGAAGCCGGCGGGGAGCGAGTTGACCAGCTCGGGGCGCGGCGTCCTGGTCGAGAAGCGCAGCACGCCGCCCGGCGTCACGACGACGTGATCGGCCCCCGTCACCGCGTGGATCAGCGTCTCGATTTCGGCGGTATAGAGTTCGCGGACCTCCTCGGCGTCGTTGAAATCGGCGACCGCGCTCGCATGCGGCACGAGCTCGAAGCCGTCGCGCTCAAGCGCGAAGCCCCGCCCGCGCGCGTCGGCGATCATGACGCGGTGCGACTCGAGCGCGAGATTGTCGCGCTCGTGATCCTGGGCGTAGAAATAGGGCATCGAATCCATCGGGCCGAGATAGTTGATCTCGGCCTCGATCGTCCGGCTCGCCAAGCTCGCCATCCACGCTCTCCGACTCGCCGCGTTTGTATGCAACGCTTACAAATTCGGGATAGCAGATTGGGGGGAGGGCGCAAGCCAAACCCCTCTCCCCTTGAGGGAGAGGGAGGGGCCCGCGCGGCGCAGCCGCGTGGGAGGGTGAGGGACAGAGCGAAGCGTGGAGCCCAGCCCCAATGCCCTCACCGCTGCGACTAAGGCCCGGCCTTTGGCCGAGCCCAAGTCTCGCCGCCTCTCCCGCAAGGGGAGAGGGTTTCCCGCGCTAAAACCCCGTCGAGCTCGGCACCACGGTCACCGAGCGCCGATTGCGCGCCCAGCTGCTCTCATCTGATCCCAGCGCCACCGGCCGTTCCTTGCCGTAGCTGATCACCGTGATCCGCGACGCGTCGACGCCGCGCGAGACGAGATAGTTCTTGGCGGCGTTGGCGCGGCGCTCGCCGAGGCCGAGGTTGTACTCGCGCGTGCCGCGCTCGTCGGCATGGCCTTCGACGGTGACGAAGACGCTGCTGTATTGCGTCAGCCACGTCGCCTGCGAGTCGAGCGTCGCGCGGTCCTCGGCGTCGATGTCATGTTGATCGAGGCCGAAATAGATCGTGTCCGATCCGACGCGCGCGAGAAAATCCTCGCGCGATCCCGGCGCGGGCTGGCCATAGCCCGGATCGGTCGTGGGGTCGGTCGGCATGGTCGTGTCGGGCGGAGGCGGCGGAAGATCCTCAGGCGCGTCGCGCCCGCAGGCGGCGAGCGCGAGTGTGCTCGCGGCGAGGATCATCGCGGAAGCGCGCATGGTCTTGGTCATTGGCTTTTCTCCTTCTCTCCCGCGGGCGTCAGGGTATTCCCGCGAACATTCCTTGGCTATGCAAGTTCCCTAATCGGGCAGCAGTGGCGACCACGACGGGTCCGAACCGCCGAGCGGGGTCCGCAGCTGACGCACGCGCCCGGTGAGGTCGACCGCCCAGAGCGAGGGCAGCCCCGTCCCGCGCGGCGTCTGGAAATAATGGATCACGCGGCCGTTGGGCGCCCAGCTCGGCCCCTCGGCCTGATAGTCGCGCGTGAGGATGCGCGCGCCGCCGCCGCTCGGGCTCATCACGCCGATGTTGAACCCGCTGGTGAACGCGATGAGGTCGCCGCGCGGGCTCCACACCGGGGTGGCGTAGCTCCCGCCGCCGAAGCTGATCCGGCGCGGGTTCGATCCGTCAGCATTCATCACATAGATTTGCTGCGATCCCGAGCGGTCGCTCTCGAAGGTGATCGAGCGCCCGTCGGGCGAGTAGCTCGCGCCCGTGTCGATCCCGGGGGCGTTGGTCAGCCGCTGCGGCGTCCCGCCCGAGACCGCGACGCGATAGATGTCGCTGTTGCCGTTGACCGCCATCGAGAACACCACATAGCGGCTATCGGGCGAGTAGCGCGGCGCGAAGGTCATGTTGGGCGAGTTGACCAGCAGCCGCTGCTGCCCGGACGCGAGGTCGTAGATGTAAACCCTCGGCTCCTCGTTGATGTAGCTCATATAGACGATCGTGCGCTGATCGGGCGCGTAGCGCGGGGTGAGCACGATCGACTGGCCGTTGGTGAGGAAGCGGTGGTTGGCGCCGTCGGTGTCCATTACCGCGATGCGCCGGGTGCGATTGTCCTTGGGCCCCGACTCGGCGACATAGACGATGCGGCTGTCGAACCAGGCGCCCTCGCCGGTCAGCCGCTGATAGATCATGTCGGCGCAGCGATGCGCGCCGCGCCGCCAGTCGGCATAGCCGAGCTCGTATCCCGCGCGGTCGAGCGCCGAGCGCGCGAGCACGTCGTAAAGATAGCAGCCAATGGTGAGGCCGCTGCCGTTGTCCTGGACATAGCCGTGGACCAGCGCCTGCGCGCCGACCTGCGCCCAGCTGTCGTAATTGGGCGCGGTGACCTCGGGCATGGTGACCGAGCGCAGCAGGCTGCGGTCGACCGGATCGAACAGGCCGGAATTGCGCAGGTCGTTGGCGATGATCTCGGCGATCTGGCGGCCGAGCGCGCCGGTTTCCCCCGCGGGGGTTTGCGCGGGGTTTGGCGTCGGAAAATCGGGAACGGCGATCGGCGTCGCGGCGCGTGTGCCCCCGACGATGTCGATTTCCTCCTCTTCGGAGTCGCCGACCGGCGCGGCTTCGAGCGCCGGAGGCTGCACTTCGTCCTGCGCGAGCGCGGGGGCGGCCGCGAGACAGGCCCATGCCGCCAAAGCCATCGCCAAAATCCGGGTCAATCCAGTCTTCATTTCCGTCATCCTCGAGGATCTATGGTGATCGCGACGTCGACGCTGTGCCAGCCCTGCCCGCTCCGCGTGCGATAGAGGTCGGCGGGCAATCCGCGGATCGGCGTGCAGGCCATCACCGAGGCTACCGCGAGCTCGCCGACGCGCTCGCGATAGCGCGCGCTGCTGTCGTCGTATCCCGTCTGGCGCCGCACCGAGGGCCGGCCCGCAAGCGTCCCATCAGCGTTGAAGCGCAGGCTCAGCGAGGTCCGAATGCGTTCGGCGCCCGGGCCCGGCGGCGTCTGGCGATCGACGCAGGGGCGAATCTGCGAGCCGATCAGCGCTGTGTACGAGCTGCGCTGCGCCCCCGTCACCGTCGCGGCCGAAGCCGAACGCTCTGTGCTGCGCGACGGGTTCTGGCCGATCCCGTCGTCGATTCCTGCGAGCCGCGATCCGCGCCGGCGCTCGGCGGGGCGGGGCGGGCGTTCGGCCGGCTCGGG
>JACMKH010000027.1 GCA_014380205.1 Sphingomonadaceae bacterium | reverse complement strand
TCTGAGTCGCGCGCTCGATCATCCGCGCGGCCTGCTCGCCGCGGCGCTCGTCTAGCTCCTCCGAGCGGCCGCGCCGGTCGAGCATGCCCGCCGCCGCGCCATCGGTGATGAAAAAGACCGATTCGCCGCGCTGGAGCAGGAAGGGCGCCTCCTCGCGGGGGCGGAAATAGGCGACGCGGCCGCCGCCCGGCGCGAGCCGGACGACCTCTCCCTCGTCGATCCACGCGGTGCCGCCGCGCACTTCGCTCGGCTCGATCTCGCCCGCGTCGATGCGTTCGGCGATCGCCGCGGCCTCGTCGAGCGCGGCCGCCTCGGCCTCGCCGAGATCGGCCGATGCTTCGGGAACCGCGGCGATCTCGCCGGTGTCGCCGCCGTCCGTCCCCGGCTCGTCCATATCGGCGTCGCCCATGTCGTCGGCCGGGGATTCGATCGCGTTGTCGACCGTGGTGTTGTCGACGGCGTTTGCGTCTTCGGTACCGCTTCTGTCGCATCCGGTCGCGAGCAGCAGCGCGAGCACGGCGCCGAGCGGCGCAAGGTGTTGTTTGTCAGCGAGATATTTCATCGATGGTCTCCGAAAGAGGCTTTTGGTTCGGGCGCATAACGTGCCCGGACGGCGGAATGTTGCATTTGGCGCCGCGTCAACGCCCGATGCGCTCCGTCAGCCAGCGCGCCGCCTCGGCAGGCGAGCGCTTGTCGGCGTCGCGGTCGACCATGTGGTTGGCCTCGCGCATCGCCTCGACCGGGATCGCGCCGATCAGCGGCCGTAGCGCGGCGGTAAAGCCTTCGTCGCGGGCGCGGGCCGGCGCGATCAGCAGCACCGCGTCGTAGTTGTGGATCGCGCCGCGCGGGTCACCAAGGATTACGAGGCGATCGGCGGCGATGCGGCCGTCGGAGGAGAAGGCAGTGATCACGTCGGCGCGGTCGCTGGCGAGCGCGCGATACATGAAGGTCGGCTGGTAGGAAGCGGTGTCGGCGAAAGCGAGGCCGTAGGCATCGCGGACGCGCGGCCATTCGGGGCGATTGAGGAACTCGATGTCGGTGCCGAGCGAGAGCGTGGGCGCGCGCGCGGCGAGATCGTCGAGCGTGGCGAGGCCGAGGCGGCGCGCCTCATCGTCCCGGACCGCGAAGGCATAGGCGTTCTCGAAGCCGAGCGAGCCGAGCATGTGCGCGCCCGAGCTGCGTTCGACCCAGCGGCCGAGTTCGGCGAGCATCGCCTCGCGCGGCGGGTCGTCGCTCCGCGCCATCGCGCCCGTCCACAGCGTGCCCGAATAATCGACATAGACGTCGATATCGCCCTGGGTGAGCGCCTCGAACGCGACCGTCGAGCCGAGCCCCTCGCGATAGCTGACCGCATAGCCCGCGCGTTCGAGCCGCTCGCCGATCAGCCGCGCGAGGATATATTGCTCGCTGAAGTTCTTGGCGCCGACGACCACCGTCGTCTCGCGCGCGAACAGCGCGGGGGCGAAGGCAAGCGCCACTCCTAGGGCGAGCGCGATCAGCCCCGCGAAAATGCGCTTGCGGCTGCGCCGCGCGATGCCGCGCTCGATCAGGCCGAGCAGCGCGTCGGCGGCGAGCGCGAGCCCCGCGGCGGCGATGCAGCCCGTCAGCACGAGCGCCCAGTTCTGCGTCTGGAGCCCCGCGAAGATCAGGTCGCCGAGGCTCGGCTGGCCGACCGTGGTCGAGAGCGTCGCCGCGCCGATCGTCCACACCGCTGCGGTGCGGACGCCTGCCATGATCACGGGCGCGGCGAGCGGGGCCTCGACGAGGCGGAGTTTCTGGCGGGGCGTCATGCCGACGCCGTCGGCGGCCTCGGCGATCGCGGGATCGATGCCGGTGAGGCCGGCGATCGCGTTCCTGAGGATCGGCAGCACCGCATAGAGCGCGAGCGCGAGCAGCGCGGGGAGGAAGCCGAGCGCGGGGATGCCCGCGTCGCCGAGCAGCCGGTCGAGCGCGAGCAGCAGCGGGTAGAACAGCGCGAGCAGCGCGAGGCCGGGAATGGTCTGCACCACGCTCGCGACCGTCAGCAGCACCCGGCGCAGCGCAGGCCGCCGCACCGACAGCAGCGCGAGC
>JACMKH010000228.1 GCA_014380205.1 Sphingomonadaceae bacterium | reverse complement strand
GCCGCTCACCACCAAGGTCGAAGAGGGGCGCGGTGCGGGCGGCCGCCGCTACACGCGCGCCGCCGGCCTCGACGATCGCGGCGTGGCGATGATCGAGCAATGGACGATCCACGACGCCGGCCACGCCTGGTCGGGCGGCGACCGCAAGGGCAGCTACACCGACCCAAGCGGCCCCGACGCCTCGCGCGAGATGATGCGATTCTTCCTCCAGCATCGGTTGGGACAAGATCAGGCGAGGGGCAGCTGACCAACGCACTGCCTCCCCTAGCCCCAAATGCCGGTCTACCGCGTCAGATCGCCTCGCGATCGACCAGTCGCGTGTAGAGGTGCCAGGTCGCGTAGCCGAGCACCGGCAGCGCCACCGCGAGGCCGATGAGCAGCGGGATCGCGGCAATCACGAGGATCACCGCGACGATCAGCCCCCAGCGCAGCAGCACGCCGGGGTTGGCGCGGAACGCGGCGAGCGAGGTCGCGACGGCGCGCTCGGCGTTGCCGCGCCGGTCGACGAGCATCGGCAGCGAGACCACGCTCACCGCGAGCACGATCACCGCGAAGGCGAGCCCGACCAGATTGCCGACCAGCATCATCATCCATCCGCGTTGTGTGGTCACGATCTCGGTGAGGAAGGCGTCGACCGCGACCGGCGATCCCGGCCCGAAGAAGCTCGCATAGACGATCGCCGCGGCGGCGAGCCAGGCGGCGCAGATCCCGAGCAGGCCAACCCCCACCGCCGCGATCGAGACGATCGACGGGCTCTTGAGCACGTCGAAGAAATGATACCATTGGCTCTCGAGCCCCGCCTCGCGCCGCCGCGCGAGCTCGTAGAATCCCGTCGCGACGAGCGGGCCGAGCAGCGACAGCGCGGCGAACAGCGGGAACAGCAGCGGCAAGTTGCGCCCGCCCGCGAAGAAGATGCCGACGACGATCCCAACCAGCGGATAGAGCAGCCCGACGAAGATCAGGTCGCCCCGGTTCTCGCGGAAATCGGCGAGGCCCTCGGCGAGGCTCGCGCGCAGATCCGCGCTGGTGATCCTGCGCACCGGCGCGGCGCCATCGGCTTGCGCGGCGGGCGAGGCCTCCCCGGGGGTTGCGCTCTCTGCCATCGCTGGTCTCCTCTGGGCGATATGCCTGGCGGTCGTTCGCTCGCCCTTTCGAAACTGTCGCCCACTATAGAAAAACCATGTGCCGGTTTCAATCGCGCGCGCTATGGCCGATCGGCGCGGGCGCGCCGGGCGCGCGGCAAATGGAGTGAGACCAATGGGCTATCGCGTGGCGGTGGTCGGCGCGACGGGGAATGTCGGCCGCGAAATGCTGAACATCCTCGCCGAGCGCGAATTCCCGCTCGACGAGATCGCGGCGGTGGCGAGCCCGCGCTCGACCGGCGACGAGGTCGATTTCGGCGAGACCGGGCGGACGCTCAAGATCAAGAACATCGAGCATTTCGATTTCGCGGGCTGGGACATCGCGCTGTTCGCGGCGGGATCGGGCCCCGCCAAGGACTACGCGCCCAAGGCTGCGGCGGCGGGCTGCACGGTGATCGACAACAGCTCGTACTTCCGCATGGAGCACGACGTCCCGCTGATCGTCCCCGAGGTCAATCCGCACGCGATCGACAAATACAGCCGACGCAACATCATCGCCAATCCCAACTGCTCGACCGCTCAGATGGTCGTCGCGCTCAAGCCGCTCCACGACGAGGCGCGGGTCAAGCGCGTCGTCGTCGCGACCTATCAGTCGGTCTCGGGCGCGGGCAAGGCGGGGATGGACGAGCTGTTCGAGCAGAGCCGCGACATCTTCGTCGGCGACCGGCCCACGCCGGGTAAGTTCACCAAGCAGATCGCGTTCAACGTCATCCCCCACATCGACAGCTTCCTTCCCGACGGCTCGACCAAGGAGGAATGGAAGATGTCGGTCGAGACCAAGAAGATCCTCGATCCCGACATCGAGGTGATCGCGACTTGCGTGCGCGTCCCCGTGTTCGTCGGCCATTCGGAGGCACTCGCGATCGAGTTCGAGAAGGAGATCACCCCCGCCCGCGCGCGCGCGATCTTGCGCGAGGCCCCCGGGATCATGCTCGTCGACAAGGCTGAGGACGGCGGATACGTCACCCCGGTCGAATGCGTCGGCGAATATGCGACCTATGTCAGCCGCGTGCGCAGGGATCCCACCGTCGAGCACGGCCTCGCGCTCTGGTGCGTATCGGACAACCTCCGCAAGGGCGCGGCGCTCAACGCGGTCCAGATCGCCGAGCTGCTCGGCCGGCGGCATCTGAAGAAGGCGGCGTGAGCGTCGAAGTTCGTCTCGATCCCTTAACGGCCGATACGGATCACGAGGCGCTGACCGCGCTGTTCGCCGAGGGTCTCGACGATCCCGAACAGGCGCGCCAAGTCGCCGAACAAACACTTGCCCTGCTCCGCGGCGACCCGCGCCCGGATCCGTGGGTCAGCTATGTCGCGCGCGACGAAGGCCAGGTCGTCGGCGTCTGCTCGTTCAAAGCCGGCCTGGACGAATCGGGAGCCGTCGAGATTGCCTATTTCACCTTTCCGCGCTTCGAGCGGCGCGGCTTCGCGACGGCCATGGCTGCGGCGCTGCTGGTGACCGCGCAAGGCGGCGGCGCGCGGCTCGTGCGCGCGCACACGCTCCCGGAGATCAACGCTTCCACTATGGCGCTGGCGAGGAACGAATTCACGCTGATCGGCGAAATCGCCGATCCGGACGATGGGCTGATCTGGCGCTGGGAGCGTCCGATTGGCGCGTGACGACGGGTTGGGAATCGAATTTGAGTCGCGGCCGCACATCATGCGCAATCTGAAGCGTAAACGACAACGGCTCGCTAGGCCGCCTCCTTCGGCTTGCGCAGCAGGAAAAGCAGCGGGATCGCGGCGAGGGTGGCGAGCATCATCAGGTGGAAGTCGTTCAAATAGGCGATCATCGTCGCCTGGCGGTTGATCTCGGCGTCGACCATCGCGAGCGCGGCCACGCCGACGGGCTCGTACTGGCCCAGCGTCTCGGCGGGCATCGGCGGCATCGTCCAGGGCGTGATGTTGGCCGAAAGATCGGCGTGGCTGGTCTGGATCGACCGCGCGAGATTCGACGCGCCGAGCGAGATGCCCACCGAAGCGCCGATGCTCCGCCCGAGGTTGAGCAGCGACGCGCCCTCGGCGCGCAACTTCGGGTCGAGCGTCGCGAACGCCATCACGTTGAGCGACACGAAAGTGAGCCCTATCCCGAACCCCTGGATCACGCTCGCGACGATGATCGGCCGCGAATCCATGTCGAGCGACCAGCCCGTCATCATGTGGAGCGACCAGGCCATGATCGCGAAGCCGATGATCAGGATCGCGCGCTGGTCGACGAGCGTGATCAGCCGGCTCGCGATGATCATCGCGATCAGCACGCCCACCCCGCGCGGCGCGAGCAGCAGCCCCGCGTCGATCACCGGATAGCCGAACACCCCCTGCATCATCGTCGGCATCAGCGCCATCACCGCGAACACGACGAGCCCGATCAGCGCGATCAAGAGGAAGGCCGCGACGAAGTTCGCATTTGCGAAGATCGAGCGGCTGACGATCGTGTCGCGCGCGGTGATCATGTGGACGGTGAACACCCACAGCGCCGCGACCGCGATCCCGAGCATGATCCAGATCTCGGCGCTGTCGAACCAGTCGAGTTGCTCGCCGCGGTCGAGCATCAGCTGGAGGCTCGCGAGCCCGATCGCGACCATCGCGAAGCCGAAGCCGTCGAACCGCCGCCGCCGCGCCGGATGCGTGGGCAAGAAGGCGAACAGCAGCGCGAAGGTGATCAGCCCGATCGGCAGGTTGACGTAGAACACCCAGCGCCAATTGTAGCTCTCGGTAAGCCAGCCGCCGATGATCGGCCCGAAGATCGGCCCCGCGACCGCACCCATCGACCACACGGTCATCGCCATATTCTGCTTGGCGGGCGGGTTGATGTCGAGCATCGCGGCCTGGGTCAGCGGCCCGATGAACGCCGCCGCGATCCCCTGGAGCACGCGGAACAGCACCATCTGCTCGAGATTGACCGCCGCGCCGCACAGCATCGAGGCGATGATGAACCCGGTGACCGAGGCGAGCAGCAGCAGCCGCGAGCCGATCCGGTCGGCGAGCCAGCCAGTGATCGGGATCGCGACCGCCGAGGCGACGATATAGCTCGTCAGCACCCAGCTCACCGTGTCGATCGTCGCGCCCAGGCTCGCCTGCATGTGCGGGATCGCGACATTGGCGATCGTGGTATCGAGGATCTGCATCATCATCGCGAGCATCAGCCCGAGCGTGAGCAGCGCCTTGTGACGGACGGGGAGAGCGGCGACCCCCGGAGCCTGGCTAGCGGTCGCCATCGCCCCGCACATCCACGCGGACATGCGCGCTCAGCCCCGCGATCATCGCGCGCGGCGGCGCGCTGTCGAACGCGATCCGCACGGGCACGCGCTGCGTCACCTTGACCCAGTTGCCGCTCGCGTTCTGCGCGGGGAGCAGCGAGAACTCGGCCCCCGTCCCTGCGCCGATGCTCTCGACGCGACCAGTGATGATCAGCCCCGGATAGGCGTCGAAGGTCACGCGCGCGAGCTGTCCGACGTGCATCCGGCCAAGGTCGGTCTCCTTGAAATTGGCCTCGATCCACGCCTGGCCGCCCGAGACGATGGACACCGCCGGGAGCCCGGCCACCGCCATCTGCCCGACCTGGAGCCGCGAAGTCTGGCTTACGGTCCCGCTCACCGGCGCGCGCACCACCGTGCGCTCGAGATCGAGCGCCGCCTGAGAGCGGCGCGCGCGCGCGGTGGCGAT
>JACMKH010000026.1 GCA_014380205.1 Sphingomonadaceae bacterium | reverse complement strand
TCCGCCCCGCCCGTGACGAGCGCGACGGTGACGAGGCTCGCGCCCTGGCCGACGCGCGCGACCTCGCGGAGCGAGACGAAGCCCGTATCCTGCGTCAGCCGCAGCGAACGCATCAGCCGCGCGCTCCGCCCGAGCTCGATCATCGTGAGCCGGTTGGCCCAGCCGTCGCCGACGAAGCTCTCGACCACGCTCGCCTGCGCATCCTCGCCGAGCGCGATCCGCGCGGGCAAATGGCACGCGCCGCCGGTGGCGATGTGGATGATCTCGATCGTGTGCGCCGGCGCCTGCCCACGCCCCAGCGTCAGCGTCCAACCTGCCTGTCCCTCCGCCAGCCGCGCTAGCGGATGCCCCTCGGCATCGGCTTCGACGGGACCAAGCGCGACGGGGCTGGGATCGCTTGCATCTGCATCGAAGCGCCCGTCGACAAAGACGAGGCGCGGCCCGCCGCATCCGAGCCAAAGTTCATCAAGATTATGGTGACGCGCGCGCTTGGGCGCAGCCTCGGCGAGCGCGGGTAGCTCCGCCAGGCTGGACCAGCGCCAGCCTTCCTCACGCGTCGAGGGGAGAGCAAGAAGGCTCACGCCGCCATCCCCATGTAGCCCTCGCGGTCGAGCTCGCGGGCGAGTTCCGGCCCGCCCGATTTAACGATGCGGCCGGCGGAGAGGATGTGGACACGCGTCGGCGCGACGATCTCGAGCAGGCGCTGGTAATGGGTGATGAGTAGCACGCCCTTGTCCGGCCGCCGCATGATCGCGTTGATGCCCTCGCCGACGGTGCGCAGCGCGTCGATGTCGAGCCCCGAATCGGTCTCGTCGAGCACCGCGAAGCGTGGGTCGATGATCCCCATCTGGACCATCTCGTTGCGCTTCTTCTCGCCGCCCGAGAAGCCGACGTTCACGGGGCGCTTCATCATCTCCATGTCGAGCTTGAGCCGCTCGGCCTCGCCGCGCGCGCGTTTGAGGAACTCGCCCGCCGAAAGCTCGGCCTCGCCGCGCGCGCGAAGCTGCGCGTTGAGCGCGGTGCGCAGGAACTGGACGTTGGAGACGCCGGGGATCTCGACGGGATACTGAAAGCCGAGGAACATACCCGCGGCGGCGCGCTCGTGCGGCGCGAGCGCGAGCAGGTCGCGCCCCTCGAAGGTCACCGAGCCCTGCGTCACCTCATAGCCCGGCCGCCCGCCGAGCACATAGGCGAGCGTCGACTTGCCAGCGCCGTTGGGGCCCATCACCGCATGGATCTCGCCCGCGCCGATCGCGAGCGTCAGCCCTTTCAAGATCGGCTTGCCGTCCACTTCGGCGTGGAGGTTGTCGATGCTCAGCATGGTCATTCGGACGGCGCCCCGGCTTCGGGCGCGGGCTCGGCGGGGGCCGGATTGCGCGCGGCGGTCGCGGCCTCCGTGACGGTGGCGATCAGGAAAGTGTCGGTCTGCGAGACGAGGCGCTCGGCGCGCAGACGCAGCTCGCGCTCCTCGACGCCCTCGGGCGCGGGGAGCTGCGCGAAATAGAAGGCGTTGACATAGGCCGCACGCTCCTCGCCACACGCCGCGAGCGCGCGCACGCCGACCACCTCCAGCGCCTCGCCCTGTTCGGTGAGCGATGCGCCGGCGGAGCTGGTGCAGCCCGAGTAGGCGGCATAGGCGCGATCGAGATCGGAGGGCTCGGGTGCGGGCGTCGGCTCGGGCTCCGGAGCCGGGGGAGCTTCCTCCGCGGGCGGAGGCGCCGCGATCGTCCCGCCCTCGGCGGGCGCAACGGCCGTGGGCTCCTCCCCCGCCACCTCGTCCCCGCCGAGCAGCGCATCGACCGATTCGAGATCGACCTGCGGGTCCTGCGCGAGGGCGGGCGCCCAGGCGAGAATGATGCCCCACAGGCCGACGGTCAGGTTACGGAAAGTCATCCGATTGATCCTTTGAACTCTAACGATCTCCATTGTCCCGGCGCGAAAGCGGTCGGCAGATAGTACCCGATCATATAGAGACTTGTTTCTATGAGGAATAGCCTCGGCTCGCCACCAAGCCACCGGGTTCATATTTCTTAAGGACAATAGAGTCGAATGTACCGCGCATGACCTGCTTGTTATCGAACCAGACACAATCGACCAAGCTGCCATCTACGGATTCTACAGTCATCTTCTCGCCGCCAGATTTAATTTTGACGACATCACCAGGTTCAAATTCCATTTAAGTTCTCCTTAGCCTACACTTCCTTCTAAACTAATCCCCAGCAGCTTCTGCGCCTCCACCGCGAATTCCATCGGCAGCTGCTGGAGCACCTCCTTCGCGAAGCCGTTGACGATCAGCGCGACCGCCTCCTCGGCGTCCAACCCGCGGCTCATCGCGTAGAAGAGCTGGTCGTCGGAAATCTTGCTCGTCGTCGCCTCATGCTCGATCTGCGCGCTCGGGTTCTTGACCTCGATGTACGGCACCGTGTGCGCCCCGCATTCGCTCCCGAGCAGCAGCGAATCGCATTGGGTGAAGTTGCGCACGCCCTCCGCGCCTGCGTTCACCCGCACCAACCCGCGATAGGTGTTGCTGCTCCGCCCCGCGCTGATCCCCTTCGAGACGATTGTCGAGCGGCTGTTCTT
The DNA here is from genome assembly GCA_014380205.1 of Sphingomonadaceae bacterium. Lineage (GTDB taxonomy): Bacteria > Pseudomonadota > Alphaproteobacteria > Sphingomonadales > Sphingomonadaceae > Parasphingopyxis. The sequence goes on along the minus strand of JACMKH010000026.1, from coordinate 2,125 downwards.
GCCGAGATGGATCATCTTGGTGCCGGTGTCGGCCTGCTGGCGGTTGTTGGTCAGCGCGACCGAGTAGAATTCGCCGACGCTTCCCTCGCCCTGGAGGATGCAACTCGGATATTTCCAGGTTATCGCGCTTCCCGTCTCGACCTGGGTCCAGCTGATCTTCGAGCGGTCGCCGCGGCACGCGCCGCGCTTGGTGACGAAGTTGAAGATGCCGCCCTTGCCCTCGGCGTCGCCCGGATACCAGTTCTGGACGGTCGAGTATTTGATCTCGGCGTCGTCGAGCGCGACGAGCTCGACCACCGCGGCATGGAGCTGGTTCTCGTCGCGCATCGGCGCGGTGCAGCCCTCCAGGTAGCTCACGTAGCTGCCCTTGTCGGCGACGATCAAGGTGCGCTCGAACTGGCCGGTGTTCTCGGCGTTGATCCGGAAATAGGTCGAAAGCTCCATCGGGCAGCGCACGCCTTCGGGGACATAGACGAAGGTGCCGTCGGAGAAGACCGCGCTGTTGAGGCAGGCGAAATAATTATCGCGCTGGGGCACCACCGAGCCGAGATATTTGCGCACCAAATCGGGATATTCGCGGATCGCCTCGCTGATCGAGCGGAAGATCACGCCGGCCTTCTCGAGCTCGGCGCGGAAGGTGGTCGCGACTGAGACGCTGTCGAACACGGCGTCGACCGCGACCTTGCGCGCGCCTTCGACCCCGGCGAGCACCTTTTGCTCCTCGATAGGGATGCCGAGCTTCGCGTAGACGCGCAGGATCTCGGGATCGACCTCGTCGAGGCTGCCGAGCTTGGCCTTGGCGCGCGGCTCGGCGTAGTAATAGGCGTCTTGGAAATCGATCGCGGGGATGTCGAGCTTGGCCCAGCTCACCTCCTCCATCGTCAGCCAGGCGCGATAGGCCTTGAGCCGCCATTCGAGCATCCACTCGGGCTCGCGCTTCTTCGCCGAGATGAAGCGAACCGTGTCCTCGCTCAGCCCCTTGGGCGCGAAATCCTGCGCGATATCGCTCGAAAAGCCCCACTCGTAATTTTCGAGCTTCCGCGTGGCGGCGATCGCCTCGGCGTTCTTGGTCGCCATCATGCCGCTCCCGTCAGGCTGGCGAGCGAGACGGCGGCGAGCGCGCCGCGGACCGCGCCGTTGACCGCGCCCATGTGCGGGCGGACCTGGCAGCAGCCTTCGAGCGCGCAATCGTGGCGGCGCCCTTCGAGGCAGTTGGTCATCGCGATCGGCCCCTCGATCGCCTCGACGATGTCGGCGAGGCTGATCGCCTGGGGCGCGCGCGCGAGCATGAAGCCGCCGCCCGTCCCCCGCGCTGAGGAGAGCAATCCCGCCGCCGCGAGCCGCCCCATCAGCTTCTGCGCGGTCGCGAGCGGGACATGGCTCTCGCGCGCGAGCTGCGTGGCCGAAAGCCGCGCGTCGGCCGGATGGCGCGCGGCGGCGGCCATCATCAGCATCGCGTAATCGGCGAGGTTTGACAGGCGCATAGTTAATCGGATCGATTCATTCCGATTGGCGATATGGTCGCGAATCCTAGCCGCGTCAAGCGGTTGTGACGGGTGCGTCACGATTGAGTTGAAAGCGCCGATTGAGGCATAAAGCGAGCCAACGGTCGCGCTCGAGTCGGGGGAGAACCACGCGCCATGACGCACCGCCACATCCGCAGTCGATCCGTCGAGGATAACGCCTTCGGCGCGCTCGGCCAGGTCGAGTTCGCCACGATCGACAACAAGCCCGACCTCGCGGCGGCCGATTTCATCGTCAATTAGCGCGCATCCGGCGGCTCGCGCCGCGCCTCGAAGAAGGCGCGGAGCAGCGCGCCCGCGCGATCCTCGCCGATCCCCGCGTATACCTCGGGGCGGTGGTGGCAGGTGGGCTGGGTGAAGAAGCGCGGGCCGTGGGCGACCGCGCCGCCCTTGGGGTCGGGCGCGCCATAATAGAGCCGGGCGATGCGCGCGTGGGCGATCGCGCCCGCGCACATCGCGCAGGGCTCAAGCGTGACCCAGAGGTCGCAGCCGTCGAGGCGACCGGTTCCAAGCGTGGCGAGCGCGGCGCGGATCGCGACGAGCTCGGCGTGCGCGGTGGGATCGGCAGCGGCGCGCATCGCGTTGGCGCTTTCGGCGACGAT
>JACMKH010000227.1 GCA_014380205.1 Sphingomonadaceae bacterium | reverse complement strand
GTTCGCCGACCGTCTGGTCGCGATCAACCGCGTCTCGAAGACCGTCAAGGGTGGCAAGCGCTTCGGCTTCGCCGCACTCGTCGTCGTCGGTGACCAGCGCGGTCGCGTCGGCTTCGGCAAGGGCAAAGCGAAAGAAGTGCCCGAGGCGATCCGCAAGGCCACCGAACAGGCCAAGCGCAGCCTGATCCGGGTGCCGCTGAAAGACAGCCGTACGCTCCACCACGACGGCACCGGCCGCTACGGTGCGGGCCGCGTCCACATCCGCTCGGCCCCCGCGGGCACCGGCATCATCGCGGGCGGCCCGATGCGCGCGGTGTTCGAGAGCCTCGGCGTCGCCGATGTCGTCACCAAGTCGATCGGCACGTCGAACCCCTACAACATGATCCGCGCGACCTTCGCGGCGCTCGACGACCAGACCAGCCCCAAGTCGGTCGCGGCGCGGCGCGGCAAGAAAATCGCCGATCTGATGCGCAAGCCGGGGGCTCCGGTCGAGGAGGCCTCGGCCGAGGCCGAGGCGCTGGTGGAGTGAGCGACATGGCCAAGATCAAAGTGACACAGACCGGCTCTCCCATCCGCCGCCCCGCGATCCAGCGCGCGACGCTCGTCGGGCTCGGGCTCAACAAGATGCACCGGACCGTCGAGCTCGAGGACACGCCCGCCGTGCGCGGTATGATCCGCAAGGTGCGTCATATGGTGAGCGTGGAGGAGTAAACCGAAACCCCTCTCCCCTTGGGGGAGAGGGAGGGGCCCGCCGCCGTCCGGCGGTGGGAGGGTGAGGGCCTGGAGCGGAACGTCTAGCCGAAAGACCCTCTCCACTGCGACTAAGCCTCGGCTGCGCCGAGACTAAGTCTCGTTCCTCTCCCCAAGGGGAGAGGAGGCGCGAACAGAGCGAAAGCGAGTGCAATGAACATCAACGACCTTCACGACAATCCCGGCGCGCGGACCGAGCGCACGCGCGTCGCGCGCGGCATCGGATCGGGCAAGGGCAAGACCGGCGGGCGCGGCCAGAAGGGCCAGAAGAGCCGTTCGGGCGTCGCGATCAAGGGCTTCGAGGGCGGCCAGATGCCGCTCCACATGCGGCTCCCCAAGCGCGGCTTCAACAACAAGTTCGCCAAGGATTATGCCGAGGTCAACCTGGGCGCGGTCCAGCGTGTGATCGACGCAGGCAAGCTCGATGCCAAGGGCGCTATCGACCATGTCGCGCTCAAGGCCGCGGGCCTCGCGCGCGGCGGCAAGGACGGCGTGCGCCTGCTCGGCAAGGGCGAGCTCAACGCCAAGCTCGGCTTCAAGGTCGCCGGCGCCTCGAAGGGCGCGGTCGAGGCGGTCGAGAAGGCGGGCGGCTCGGTCGAGATCATCGCGCCGCGCGAGCGCCGCGCCAAGGGCGAGAAGAAGCCCGAGGGCAAGGCGGCGCCCGCCAAGGTCGAGAAGAAGGCCGAAGGCAAGGCGAAGCCGGCCAAGGCCGATCCCGTCCCGCCGCCCGAGGCGGAAGTCTGAGCCGCCTTTCCCGCCGCGGACTTGGACAAGCGCGCGGCGGTGACTAGATAGCGGGCGGCGGAGGCGAGCGATCGCGGTCCGCCGCCGATGTTTTGGGGGCTCGCAAGGATTTCATGGCCACTTCCGCCAATTTCGCCGCCGGGCTCAGCCTGAGCAACTTCGCGCAGGCGACCGAGCTCAAGCAGCGCATCTGGTTCACGCTCGGCGCGCTGATCATCTTTCGACTGCTGAGCTTCGTGCCGCTGCCCGGGATCGATCCGGTCGCGCTCCAGCAGGTCGTCGACATCACCCAGCAGAACACGGGCGGCGGCGGCATCCTCAACATCTTCAATACCTTCGCGGGCGGCAGCCTCGAGCGGATGAGCCTCATCGCGCTCGGCGTGATGCCCTACATCACCGCCTCGATCGTCGTGCAGATGGCCGCGGCGCTGTCGCCGACGCTCGCCGCGATCAAGAAGGAAGGCGAGAGCGGGCGCAAGAAGCTCAACCAGTACACGCGCTACGGCACGGTCTTCCTCACCGCGATCCAGGGCTATTTCCTCGCGGTGGGGCTCGAGACGCTGTCGACCTCGCAGGGCGTCCAGGTGCTGGTCAGCGACAATGTCGCGCTGTTCCGCATCGGCGCGGTGGTCAGCCTGATCGGCGGCACGATGTTCCTGATGTGGCTGGGCGAGCAGATCACCGCGCGCGGTGTCGGCAACGGGGTCTCGCTGATCATCATGGCGGGGATCGTCGCGCAGATGCCGCTCGAGTTCGCCCAGCTGTTCGCCCAAGGGCAAACCGGCGCGCTCTCGATCCCGGCGATCTTCGGCTATCTGCTGCTCATCCTCGGCCTGATCTTTGGGATCTGCTTCATGGAGCGCGCGCAGCGCCGCGTGCTCATCCAATATCCCAAGCGCGCGCAGGCGCGCGGCGGGATGCAGGCCGAAAAGTCGCACCTGCCGCTCAAGATCAACACCGCGGGCGTGATCCCGCCGATCTTCGCCTCGTCGCTGCTGCTGATGCCGCTCACGGTGGCGCAGTTCATGGGCGGCGGGGTCGGGCTCGACGGGGCACCGGCGACGGGCAACGACCTCTTGCTGACGATTACCGCGGCGCTCCAGCGCGGCGGATCGCTCTACCTGCTGCTCTACGCCGCGCTGATCATCTTCTTCTGCTTCTTCTACACCGCGGTGGTGTTCAATCCCGAGGAGACGGCGGAGAATCTCAAGCGCTACGGCGGCTTCGTCCCCGGCATCCGCCCGGGCAAGAACACCGAGAAATATCTCGATTACGTGCTGACGCGGATCACCGTGGTCGGCGCGGCCTATCTCACGCTGATCTGCATGATTCCCGAGATCATCGCGACGCAATCGGGGATCATGGCGTTCGTGCTCGGCGGCACCAGCCTGCTCATCGTCGTCAACGTCACGATCGACACGGTCGGCCAGATCCAGGGTCATCTGATGGCGCACCAGTACGGCGACCTGATCAAGAAGGCGAAGCTCAAGGGACGCCCTCGCCGATGAGCGATCGTTACGGAGACGGAACGATATAGAGGCTCGGTTTTGGGCTGTACTTTGAGTGTACTTTGGGGGCAGGGCGCATGAATATCATCCTGTTAGGCCCACCCGGCGCGGGCAAGGGCACCCAGGCGAGCCAGCTCGAGGACGAGCGCGGCATGGTCCAGCTTTCGACGGGGGACATGCTCCGCGCCGCGGTCGCCGCGGGGAGCGAGGTCGGGATGCGCGCCAAGCGCGTGATGGAGGCGGGCGGGCTCGTCTCCGACGCGATCGTCACCGGCATTCTCTCCGCCCGGCTCGACGAGGAGGACGCGCGCGCGGGTTTCATCCTCGACGGCTATCCACGCACCACCGCGCAGGCCGGGGCGCTCGACGCGCTGCTCGCCGAAAAAGGGATGCGGCTCGATCACGTCATCGAGCTCGTCGTTGACGAGGAGGCGCTGGTCGAGCGGATCACGGGCCGCTTCACCTGCGCGAGCTGCGGTGAGGGCTATCACGACCGCTTCAAGCAGCCCGCCGCCGAGGGCGTGTGCGACGTGTGCGGTTCGGCCGAGTTCGCTCGCCGCCCGGACGACAACGCCGAGACCGTGCGCACGCGCATGGCCGAATACCGCGCCAAGACCGAGCCGATCCTGCCGCACTACGAGGCGCTCGGCCTCGTCCGCCACGTCGACGGCATGGCCGACATCGCCGAGGTCAACGACGCGATCGAGACGATTCTCGACGGGAAGCCACGCGGTTGAGCGCGGGCGTCAGGCGTCCGCGAGCCCTGCCCCCGCTTTCCGCCAGCCCGCGTCGGTGTAGCTCTTCCGCACCGTCTCGACGTACGGCACCGGGCTGACCGTCGCGCGCATCTCGAACTGCGCGTGGCGCTCGACCGCGGGCTTGGCGCTGCCGCCGTCGGGCTCGCCCCAGACGAGGATCACCTCGGTCCCCGGCTCGGCGTGCGCCTCGTCGAGGATCGCGAGCGTGAGCATCTTGCGCTCGTTGGAGCTGTAGCCGATCCAGGTCGAGATTCCCGCGTCTCCGCCGTCGCGCGTCAGCACCTTGTCATAGGGATGCATCGCATAGACCGCCGAGGGGAATTCGATGAAGCGCGCGCGGTCCCCCTTCTCGAGCTGCGAGCCGATCGCCGCGAGCACATCCTCATTCTCGAGCGCGAGCGTGACCTTCCTGCGATGGGGCCCCGCGGCCATGCGCTCGAGTGCCGCGCGGCCGACGAAATCATGGTCGAACTTGACGAAGCCGCCGTAGCTGAGGTCCCAGGGCGTGAGGTAATAATCCTCGATATCGTCCGAGACGAAGCTGCCGCCGATCGAGCCGTTAGCCTCATAGCTGTCGGCGGGGAGCCATTCGCGATAGGCGCGCAACTCCTCGCCGGTATAGATCGCCGGGAGCGGCGAAGGGATCCAGCCCGATTCGAGCGTGTTCGACGAATAGCAACGCCCACCGGCTTGGCGCAGGCCGAACTCCCTGCCCGCTTCGACCAGCGCGGCCTTGACCGCGGCGCCGTCCTCCCACGGACCGAACAGCTCGTAGCCCGGTTGGCCCGCCATGCCGTGGCGCAGCGCGCGGACCTGCTTTCCCGCGATCGTCAGCCAGCACATGTTGAAGAATTTGAGGTCGGGCGGCGTCTCGCCGATCGCCTTGCCTAGCGTCGCCATCGCGTTCGGGCCCTGGAGCTGAAAGCGGTAGTTGAGCCGGCCGAACGGATCGGGCCGGTCGGCCGAGCGCTTGTCGAGCGAGACTGTGACGTCGTGCCCGCCGGTCTCGGCGTGATACATCACCCAATTGATCGCGGGCATGCGGCCGACGAGGTTGAAGCTGTTCTCGGCGAGATAGAAGAGGATGACGTCGCCGATGATATAGCCGGCGGGGCTGACCGGCGCGAACTGCTTGGCCTTGTCGGGAACGAAGCCCTTGAAGCTGTTGTAGGCGAGCCCCTCGAGCATCGCGAACGCGCCGGGTCCATCGACGAGCAGCTCCGCCATGTGGAACGACTGGTCGAACAGCACGCAACTCTTCTGCCAGGCGGCCTGCTCGTCGCGCCAGTTGGTGAACTCGGGCGGGACGCCGGGATAGACGTTGGGCCCGGCGGGGAGGTTGCGGAGCATCTCCACGGTGTTGCCGGACTGGCGGAGCAGCTGTTCGAGATTGGTCGCGGGCATCGGCGGTCATCCTTCCGTTCGGCGCCCATAGCGCCACCAGGCCAATCGCCCGATCGGCCCAGCGGTTCCCTAGACCAGAACCTCTTTCGCGATAAGCGCGCGCGACGCCACCTTGCAAAGCCGGGCGACGCGCCTAGTCTTCCAGCCGCGCGAATCCGCGCGCGAGCAAGGGGGGACGTCCAAATGGCGGTGCACGATCATGTCGATCTGGCGAGCTTCATCGAGGGGGTGAAGAAGCGCAATCCGGGGCAGCCCGAGTTCGTCCAGGCGGTGACCGAGGTCGCGCAGGACATCTTCGAGTTCATCGAGGACAAGGAGAAATACCACGCCGCGCAGATCCTGCGGCGGATCGCCGAGCCCGACCGCGTCGTCTCGTTCCGCGTCTGCTGGGAGGACGACGCGCACAACATCCGCGTCCAGCGCGGCTGGCGCGTCCAGAACAACAACGCGATCGGCCCCTACAAGGGCGGCATCCGCTTCCACCCGACCGTCACCGAGAGCGTCCTCAAGTTCCTCGCCTTCGAGCAGACCTTCAAGAATTCGCTCACCGGGCTGCCGATGGGCGGGGGCAAGGGCGGCGCGACCTTCAACCCCAAGGGCAAGTCCGACGCCGAGGTGATGCGCTTCTGCCAGGCCTATATGACCGAGCTCTATCGCCACATCGGTCCCGACACCGACGTCCCCGCGGGCGACATCGGCGTCGGCTCGCGCGAGATCGGCTATATGTTCGGGCAGTACAAGCGGATCACCAACCGCTGGGAGGGCGTGCTGACGGGCAAGGCGCTCGAATATGGCGGCAGCCTGATGCGCCCCGAGGCGACCGGATACGGCGCGGTCTATTTCCTCGGCAACATGCTCAGCCACGCGGGCATGGAGATCGACGGGCGCAGCTGCGTGATCTCGGGATCAGGCAATGTCGCGACGCACGCCGCCGAGATGATCGCCAGGCGCGGCGGCAAGGTGCTCACGCTCTCGGACAGCGACGGCTTCATCCACGATCCCGCGGGAATGAACCAGGAGAAGATCGACTGGGTCAAGGCGCTCAAGACCGTGCGGCGCGGGCGCATCTCCGAATATGCCGAGGAGTTTCCGGGATCGACCCATCACGCGGACAAGACGCCTTGGGGCGTCCCCGCCGAGCTTTTCCTGCCCTGCGCGACGCAGAACGAGCTCAACGGTGAAGCCGCGAAGACCATCGTCAAGAACGGCTGCGTCGCGGTCGCCGAGGGGGCCAACATGCCGACCACGCTCGAAGGGGTCGAGGTCTTCCACGACGCGAAAATCCTCTACGCGCCGGGCAAGGCGGCCAATGCCGGCGGGGTCGCGGTCTCGGGGCTCGAGATGAGCCAGAACGCGGCGCGCGTGTCGTGGAACACCAAGCAGCTCGACACGCTGCTCACCGACATCATGGGCGACATCCACGCCAAATGCGCCCAATATGGCGGCGGGGGCGACGGCCACATCAACTATGTGAAAGGCGCCAACATCGCGGGTTTCAAGAAGGTCGCCGATGCGATGCTGGCCTATGGGGTGATGTGAGCGCGGGCTATTCGGTGACGCCGCTCGCGCGCAAGCTCGGCTATCGCGACGCGATGGTGGTGTGGCGACATGCGATGCCGGCGAGCGTCGCCGAGGAGATCGAGCGCGAGGCAAGACCCGAGTGGCGCGAGGGCTCGCCCGACACGCCCGAGGCCGCCCATGTCTTCGCCTCCAGCCGCTCCGAGCTCGAAATGCTGCTGGCCAAGGTTCGCGCCGCGGTCGATCCCGATGGCTTCATCTGGGTGTCGTGGCCCAAGAAGGCGGCCAAGGTCGAGACCGACATCACCGAGGACGTGATCCGCGAGATCGCGCTGCCGATGGGACTGGTCGACGTCAAGGTCTGCGCGGTCGACGCGGTGTGGTCGGGCCTCAAGCTCGTCATCCGCAAGGCGCTGCGCGGAAGCAAGTGAACCGCCGCGCCATTGCGCCCGGGGGACGCGCCCGATAACGGGCGGCGATGGTCACGCGACGGGCAACAGGGGCGCACCGGCTCGCCGGCCCGGTCGAGATCGGCTGGTGCGAGCTCGTCGATTTGCCCGTGCTCGGTCTGTTCGACATGCGCGCCAAGGTCGACACCGGCGCGCGCACCTCCTCGCTCCACGCGACGCGCGTGCGCCAGTTCGAGCGCGACGGCGCGGCCTGGGTGCGCTTCGTCGCCGCGCGCTCGGTGGGGCATGCGTCGCGCGAGTGCGAGGCGCCGCTTGTCGAGCGCCGGCTCGTCACCAGCTCGACCGGTCACCGCCAGCAGCGCTATGTCATCAAGACGCGGATGGCGCTCGGCCCGCGCGCATGGGAGGCGCAGATCACGCTCGCCAACCGGGGAACTATGGCCTTTCCCGTGCTGATCGGGCGGCGCTCGCTGCGGCGCGGATTCATCGTCAACAGCGCCAAGCGCTGGCTACTAAAGGCCCCCGCGACGGGAGGCTCGGCGCGATGAAGATCGCGATGCTCGCGCGCAACCCCGGACTCTATTCGCACCGCCGGCTGGTCGAGGCGGCGCGCGAGCGCGGTCATGAGATCGACGTGCTCAACACCTTGCGCGTGACGATGAACATCACCTCGCACCGCCCGATCGCGCTCTACAACGGCGAGACGCTGACCGGCTATGACGCGGTGATCCCGCGGATCGGCGCCTCGATTACCCAATACGGCCTCGCGGTGCTGCGCCAGTTCGAGATGATGGGGGTATGGCCCTTGAACGAGAGCGTGGCGATCGGCCGCTCGCGCGACAAGCTGCGCTCGATGCAGATCCTCGCCAAGCACGGGCTTGGCCTGCCCGTCACCGCGTTCGCGCACGATCCGCGCGAGACCGATCAGGTGATCAGGGGCGTCGGCGGGCCGCCCGTCGTGATCAAGCTGCTCGAGGGCACGCAGGGCATCGGCGTGGTGCTCGCCGAGACCGAGAAATCGGCCAAGTCGGTGATCGAGGCGTTCCGCGGCGCGAGCGTCAACATCCTCGTCCAGGAGTTCATCAAGGAGGCCGCGGGGACCGACATCCGCATCTTCATCATCGGCGGCAAGGTGGTGGCCTCGATGATGCGCACCGGTGCGGAGGACGATTTCCGCTCAAACCTTCACCGTGGCGGTTCGGCCAAGCCCGTGAAAATTACCCCCGAGGAGCGATCGACGGCGGTGCGCGCGGCGCGCTGGATGGGGCTCAACGTCGCGGGCGTCGACATATTGCGCTCGAACCATGGCCCGGTGATCATGGAGGTCAACAGCTCGCCGGGGCTCGAGGGGATCGAGACCGCGACGGGCAAGGACGTCGCGGGCCGGATCATCGCGTTCATCGAGGCCAATTGCCGGCCGGGCATCACGCGGACGCGCGGCAGCGGATAGGCCGGGCGCGGCTACATCACCTCGTCCTCGTCCAGAAGGTACGTGCTCAGCATCGCCTCGGCGCGCGCGTCGCGGTGCGCCTCGGCGGTCGCGGCCTCAAGCTCGGCGATGTGGAGCAGCGCGTCGCCCTGGTTGACGATCGGCAGGTTCGAATGGCCGATGACGATGCCGTCGATCGGAGATGTCAGCGCGCGCTCGTCCTCGCCCGCCGGCGCG
>JACMKH010000226.1 GCA_014380205.1 Sphingomonadaceae bacterium | reverse complement strand
CGCCGCGGCCGAGCATGCGCGGCGGCAGGCGCTGTGGGAGGCCGAGATGGCGTGGCGAGCGCTCGCGGAGACGGGCGAGCGCATCGTGCTGCTCAAGGGGACCGCCTATGTCGCGGCGGGGCTAAGCGCGGGCGTCGGCCGCTCGATCGGAGATCTCGACATTATCGTGCGCCGCACGGGCCTCGATGCGGTCGAATGCGCGCTGATCGAGCGCGGCGGCTGGGAATGGGTCAAGCAGGACGTCTATGACGACCAATATTACCGCCGCTGGATGCACGAGCTGCCGCCGCTGATCCATAAGGAGCGCGACCGGATGATCGATGTGCATCATACCGTGCTTCCGCTCACCGCGCGGCCCACGCCGGACGCGGCGGCGATGCTCGACGCGGCCGAGCCGCTCGGTAACGGCTTGTTCGTCCTCGCGCCTCCCGACATGATCTGCCACGCCGCCGCTCACCTCTTCGCCGATGGTGACCTCGCCGGCGGGCTCCGCAACCTATGGGATATCGACCGCCTGCTGCGCGATTTCGGCGAGCGCGACGGTTTTTGGGAGGCGCTGGAAGAGCGCGCGAACCGCCACCAACTCACCCCGCACGTCGCCCGCGCGTTGCGCCTCACCGAAAGTCTCTACGGAACACCGATCGACGGCGACCTCGCCGGCCGTGCCCATCCCGCCGACACGCTATACAGCCGCCGCCTACTCGCCCGAGACGGCTGGGGCCGCGCGACGCGCAAGCCGCTCCGCCTCGCCTTCTACATCCGTTCGCACTGGCTGCGCATGCCGCCCGCGATGCTCGCTCGGCATCTTTGGACCAAGTGGCGCAAGGGGGGGGCTAGCCCAGCCGTCTCAGCGTCGGGATAAGTTCGTCAAAGCTGTCGATCACCGCGTCGGCCTCCAGTTCGGCGACCGGCCCGCTGAGGAAACCGAAGCTCACCGCGATCGCGGGAATTCCAGCATTCCTCGCGGCCATCATGTCGAAGGCCGAATCGCCGACGAAGGCCGCGCGCGCGCAGCCGCAGCGGCGGAGCATCTCGTCGATCGGGGCGCGGTGGGGTTTCGAGAGGCCCTTGCCCAACGTGTCGCCGCCGATCACGCAGCCGAAGCGGGCGGCAAGGCCGAGCTCGGCGAGCAGCTTTATGGCGAAACGCTCGAACTTGTTCGTGACGACGGCGGCCTCTACGCCCAGCGCGGCGAGCTCGACGATCGCCTCGACCGCGCCGGGAAAGGGCCGCGTGTGGACCGCGATGTTGGCTTCGTAATGTTCGAGCAGCGCGCGATAGGTGGGCTTGAACGCCTCGACATCGCCGCCGCCGCTCGCGTCCAGTCCCTTCTGGAGCATCAGCCTGGCGCCGCCGCCGATCATCGGCCGGATCGCCTTGGCGGTCAGCGGCGGGCGGTCGGCGAGCGCGAGCGCATGGTTGGTCGCGGCGAGCAGATCGCCGCTCGTGTCGAGCAAGGTGCCGTCGAGATCGAAGCCGATGATGTCGAATGGGAAGGCAGCCATCGCGCGGCGGCTCCTGCCCGCGCCGCTATGGAAATGGCAAGCAATTGCTGGCAGAGCGCGCGCGATGAGCGAGGGCGAGACGCCGGCCGTTCCTGGCCCCTTCGCCGCGGTGATCCTCGCCGCGGGCAAGGGCACGCGGATGAAGTCCGATCTCCACAAGGTGGTGCACCCGATCGCGGGGCGGCCGATGCTCGGTCATGTCATGGCCGAGCTCGCCCGGCTCTCGCCCGCGAGAATGGTCGTCGTGCTGGGCCAGGGGCGCGACCAGGTCGCGCCGCTGGTCGAGGCGATGGGCGGCGAGGTCGTCGAACAGGCCGAGCAGCTGGGCACGGGCCATGCCGTGCTCCAGGCGAGCGAGGCGCTCAGGGGCTTCGAGGGCGATGTCCTCGCGACCTACGGCGATGTTCCGATGGTCCGGGCCGAGACCGTCGCCGCGATGCTCTCGCGTCTCCATGCGGAGGACGCGCCCGCGAGTGTCGTGCTCGGCTTCCGCCCCGCCGACGCCGCCGCCTATGGCCGGATTGCCGCCGAGGGCGACGGGCGCATCGCTAAGATGGTCGAGTTCAAGGATGCGACCGCAGAGGAGCGCGCGATCAAGCTGTGCAATTCGGGGCTGATCGTCGCGCGCGCGACCGACATGTTCGCGCTGCTCGCCAGGGTCGGCAACGCCAATGCGCAGGGCGAATATTATCTGCCCGATCTGGTGATGGTCGCGCAAGCTGAGGACCGTCATTCAGCGGTAATCGAGGCCGAGGCATGGGAGGTGGCCGGGATCAACAGCCGTGCCGAGCTCGCGGCGGTCGAACGCGACTGGCAGGCGCGCCGACGTGCGTGCGCGATGGCCGAGGGGGCGACCTTGGTCGATCCCGATACGGTCTGGTTTAGCCATGACACGGTCGTCGGCCGCGACGTCGTGATCGAACCCAATGTCCGCTTTGGACCGGGCGTCGCGATCGGCGATCGCGTCACGATCCACGCCTTCAGCGATATTGAAGGCGCCATCGTGAAAGCGGGCGCCGCGATCGGTCCCTACGCCCGTCTCCGCCCGGGCGCAGAGATCGGTGAGGGGGCGAAGGTAGGCAATTTCGTCGAGATCAAGAAGGCGGTGCTCGGCCCCGGCGCCAAGGTCAACCATCTGAGCTACATCGGCGACGCGTCCGTCGGCCCCGGCGCGAACATTGGCGCGGGGACGATCACCTGCAACTATGACGGCTTCTTCAAATACCGTACCGAGATCGGTGCGGGCGCGTTCATCGGCTCGAACAGCGCGCTGGTCGCGCCGGTGACAATCGGCGAGGGCTCGATCGTGGGTGCGGGTTCGGTCGTGACCGCGGATGTGGAAGCGGGTGCGCTCGCGCTCGCACGCGGTAAGCAACAGGCGAAGCCCGGATGGGCGCGCAGGTTCCGTGAGATGATGGGCGCGCGCAAGGCGAAGTCGGGCTGAACGGCCGATCGGCCGCGGCTATTCCTCCTCCTCTTCGTTTCCGATCGCACGCGCCGCCGCGTGGAACGCGGGCGGGTCGACGCGCCCTTCATCCGGGCGAAAGCGCTGCAGATCGAGGCCCGGCGAGCGCTCGGCGAACTCCTCGGCGGTGGAGGGCGAGATGTTGGGACGGCCCATGAAGAGTCCCATGTTGATGCGGCACCGGACAAATTGGGTTTCATCAGGCTCGACCTCGAGCGTGAGAACATCGCGCGCCTCGGTGCGGGTGGAGAATTCATGCGTCTCGGGCGTGACCACATGGACGAAGAAATTGCCGTTGCCGAGACGGCTGATCATGGTTTCGCCTTCGGTGATGCGGCAACGGACGCCGCCGCCGACGAACAGCTCCGGGCGGTAGAATACGACCTGCCCCATGCCGGCGGGCGGCGGCGGGATGGCGATGGGCTGCTCATCATCCTCGTCTTCGCTTTGCGTCGGAGGCTCGGTCGAATTGGCGCCGGCGGCCTCTTGCGCGAAGCTCGGCGAGGCTGTGAGCAGGGCGAGCGCGAGGACGGGCGATATGACGAATTGGCGTGGCGACATGATGGTCCTCCCCTATTGATCGATTGCGGTTTGCGGTGGCGTGGTCGGTGCGATCGGTTCCCCCGGCGTGCCATCCGCCGGAACGATCAACGTGTCGGCGGTCAGGATGGCGCTCGCCACTGTCCCCGCGGGAATGTCGACCTCGCCGCCCGCGATGAACAGTCCGGCCACCGGAACGACGATCGACGTGACCACCGCGGCGGTCGAGCGATCGACGCCCGTGCCGCCGAACCGGAATCGGCGCAGCGGGATCTGGCGACCGTCATGTTCGAGATAGCGGGCGGCGAGAATGAGTTCTCCCGCCTTGCCGCCCATCCGCGCGCGCGCGGCATGGACGACCTCGCCGACGCCTGGGTTGCCCGCGGGCAGCACAGTGCGCCCCTCGACCACAAGCGGCACCGACAGGCGGATCGCGAATCGATCGCCTCGCTGACTCGATCGGCTGTTGACCGGATCGACGATCTCGATCGAGACTTCGGTCAGCGCGGGAACGACGCAGCACGCCGACGGGGCCTCGATCGGCGCGGTGGTCGATCGAGCCGCGGAGCCCGACGCCTGCGCTTGTGCGAGTCCTGCCTGAACGATGAGCGCTAACACCGTCGCGCCACGCGAAAATCCCTTGTCCATCGCGACATGCCCCCGCCCGTCTCGATAACCGATTGTCTCGCCCGATCAAGCGCAATCGCAAACATAACCGACCGATTTGATAAGGAGTTGGCGTATATTTGGCGCACACGCTAAGGCGCGCCCATCGGCGGCGGGACTAACGGCATGTGTGGCATTATCGGAATTCTGGGGAGCGGCGACGTCACCCCGCGGCTGATCGAAGGGCTAAAGCGGCTCGAATATCGCGGCTATGATTCGGCGGGCGTCGCCACGATCGTCGACGGGCGGATCGAGCGGCGGCGGGCGGAGGGGAAGCTTGGCAATCTCGAGCGCGTGCTCGCCGACGATCCGCTGCCCGGCGAAACGGGCATCGCGCATACGCGCTGGGCTACACATGGCGCGCCGACCACCGACAATGCGCATCCGCATGTCGTGGGCGACGTCTCGATCGTCCACAACGGCATCATCGAGAATTTCAAGCCGCTGCGCGAGGAGCTTATCGCTGACGGGCGCGTCTTCGCGAGCCAGACCGACACCGAGGTCGTCGCGCATCTGATCGACCGCGAGCTCGACCGCGGTGCGAGCCCGCGCGCGGCGGTCGCCAACGTCCTCCCACGCCTCCACGGCGCCTTCGCGCTCGCGGTGATGTTCCGGACCGAGCCCGATCTGCTCATCGCCGCGCGGCTCGGCGCGCCGCTCACGGTGGGGTACGGCGAGGGCGAGAATTATCTCGGCTCGGACGCGATCGCGCTCGCGCCGCTCACCCGGCGGATCGCCTATCTCGACGAGGGCGACTGGGCTGCGGTCTCGCGCGATCGCGTCGAGATTTTCGACCGCGACAACCAGCCCGTCGAGCGCCCGATCGTCGATTCGGGCGCGTCGGGCGAGCTTGTCGACAAAGGCAACCACCGCCATTTCATGCAGAAGGAGATTTTCGAGCAGCCGATCGTCGTCGCCCAGACCTTGCAGAGCTATCTGCGTCCGCTCGAGGAGCGCGTCGCGCTCCCCGACATGGAGTTCGATCTCGCGAGCTTCGATCGCGTCTCGATCGTCGCGTGCGGGACCTCCTCCTATGTCGGGATGATCGGCAAATACTGGATCGAGAAGTTTGCGCGGATTCCCGTCGAGGTCGATGTCGCCTCCGAATATCGCTATCGCGATCCCGTGCTGGGGCCGAACCAGCTCGCGCTCTTCATCTCGCAATCGGGCGAGACCGCCGACACACTCGCCGCGCTCAAGCATTGCCAGGCGGCGGGGGTGAAGACCGCGGGGATCATCAACGTGCCGACATCGTCGATGGCGCGCGCGGTCGATCTGCTGCTGCCGACGCATGCCGGCCCCGAGATCGGCGTCGCGTCGACCAAAGCCTTCACCTGCCAGCTCGCCGTGATGGCGGCGCTCGCGGCAAATCTCGCGCGCGCGCAGGGGCGGCTCTCGGCCGAGGAGGAGCGCGAGATCGTCCGCCATCTCGCCGAGGCCCCCGCCGCGATCAACGCGGCGCTCGGTCATGACGAGGAGATCGCGGCGATGGCGGGGACGATCGCCCAGGCGCGCGACGTGCTCTATCTCGGCCGCGGCCCCGATTATCCGATGGCGCTCGAGGGCGCGCTCAAGCTCAAGGAGATCAGCTACATCCACGCCGAGGGCTATGCCTCGGGCGAGATGAAGCACGGGCCGATCGCGCTGATCGACGACAATGTCCCGCTGATCGTGATCGCGCCCTCGGGGCCGCTGTTCGACAAGACGGTATCCAACATGCAGGAGGCGCAGGCGCGGGGGGCGCAGGTCGTGCTGATCTCCGACGCCGAGGGGCTCGCGGCGGCGGGCGAGGACACCGTCGCGACGATCGAGATGCCCAAGATCCACCCGCTGATCGCGCCGCTGGTCTACGCGGTGCCCGTGCAGCTGCTCGCCTATCATGTTGCGGTCGCCAAGGGCACCGACGTCGACCAGCCGCGCAATCTCGCGAAGAGCGTGACCGTCGAATAGGCGTGCTCGATCCCTTTGAAAGCACGGGGCTCGCTTTTGTGCGCCGCCGCATATAGAGGAGCCGCGATTCGGATTTTCTAAAGAGCTCGCAACCCCCATGAACACCCACGCCAAGGCCGAGCGGGCCGAGGAGGCCGGCGTGTCGCCCGCGCGGCTGACGCACCTTGAGCGGCTCGAGGCCGAGAGCATCCATATCATGCGCGAGGTGGTCGCCGAGGCCGAGAAGCCCGTGATGCTCTATTCGGTGGGCAAGGACTCCGCGGTGATGCTCCATCTCGCGCGGATGGCCTTCCATCCGTCCCCGCCGCCGTTTCCGCTGCTCCATGTCGACACGACCTGGAAGTTCCGCGCGATGTACGAGCTGCGCGACAGGGCCGCGCGCGAGGCGGGGATGGAGCTGCTTGTCTACAAGAACCCCGAGGCGATCGAGAAGGGAATCAACCCGTTCGATCACGGCCCGCTCCATACCGACATGTGGAAGACCGAGGGGCTCAAGCAGGCGCTGTCGCTGTACGGCTTCGACGCGGCGTTCGGCGGGGCGCGGCGCGACGAGGAGAAGAGCCGCGCCAAGGAGCGTGTCTTCTCGTTCCGCTCGGCCAATCACCGCTGGGACCCCAAGAGCCAGCGCCCCGAGCTGTGGAAGCTCTACAACGCGCGCAAGGCCAAGGGCGAGAGCATGCGCGTCTTCCCCATCTCCAACTGGACCGAGCTCGATATCTGGCAATATATCCATCTCGAGGGGATCGAGATCGTCCCGCTCTATTTCTCGGCGCCGCGCCCGACCGTGATCCGCGATGGGCTCATCCTGATGGTCGACGACGAGCGTTTCCCGCTCGAGGGCGAGGAGCCCGTGATGCGCTCGATCCGCTTCCGTACCTTGGGCTGCTATCCGCTGACCGGCGCGGTCGAGAGCGAGGCCGCGACGCTCCCCGAGGTGATCCAGGAGATGCTGCTCACCACGACCTCCGAAAGGCAGGGCAGGGCGATCGATCACGACCAGGCGGCGAGCATGGAGAAGAAGAAGCAGGAGGGCTACTTCTGATGGCTTCGGAACCGATCTACCAGACCGACGACCTCATCGCCGAGGACATCGACGCCTATCTCGTCCAGCACCAGCACAAGTCGCTGCTCCGCTTTATCACCTGCGGCAGCGTCGATGATGGAAAATCGACGCTTATCGGTCGCTTACTCTACGATTCTAAGATGATCTTCGAGGACCAGCTCGCGCTGCTCGAATCCGATTCGAAGCGGATGGGGACGCAGGGCCAAGAGATCGATTTCGCGCTGCTCGTCGACGGGCTCGCCGCCGAGCGCGAGCAGGGGATCACGATCGACGTCGCCTATCGCTTTTTCGCGACCGAGAAGCGCAAGTTCATCGTCGCCGACACGCCGGGCCACGAGCAATACACGCGCAACATGGTGACGGGCGCCTCGACCGCCGACCTCGCGGTGATCCTGATCGACGCGCGCAAGGGCGTGCTCACGCAGACGCGCCGGCACAGCTATCTCGCGCATCTGATCGGGATCCGAAACCTTGTGCTCGCGATCAACAAGATGGATCTCGTCGATTGCGACAAGGGCGTGTTCGATTCGATCCTCGCCGATTATCGCGTGTTCGCGGCGAGCATCGGTATCGAGGATTTCACCGCGATCCCGATCTCGGGGCTACGCGGCGATAATATCACGACGCGGAGCGACGCGATGCCCTGGTATGAGGGCCCCGCGCTGCTCGACCATCTCGAGACCGTCGAGATCGACGCCGACCGGCGCGCGCGCGATGCCTTCCGCATACCCGTGCAATGGGTCAATCGGCCCAACCTCGACTTCCGCGGCTTCTCTGGAACGATCGCGAGTGGGACGATCGCGCCGGGCGATCCGGTCCGCGTGCTCCCGTCGGGCAAGACTTCGCGCGTCGGCAAGATCGTCACGATGCGCGGCGAGCTCGATCAGGCGGTCGCGGGCCAGTCGGTGACAATCTGCCTTACCGACGAGATCGACTGCTCGCGCGGCGACGTCATCTCGGCCGCCGACAGCCCGCCCGAAGTCGCCGACCAGTTCGAGGCGACGATTGTCTGGATGACCGACGAGCCGATGCTGCCGGGCCGCCCCTATTGGCTCAAGCTCGGCGCGGCGACCGTCTCGGCGACGATCACCGACGAGAAATACCAGGTCGACGTCAACACGATGGAGCATATCGCGGCCAAGACGCTCGCGCTCAACGGCATCGCGGTGTGCAACATCGCGCTCGACCGCGCGCTGCCGTTTACCGCCTATGACGACAACCCCGATCTCGGCGGCTTCATCCTCGTCGACCGGCTGTCGAACGCCACCGTCGGCGCGGGGATGATCCATTTCGCGCTGCGCCGCAGCCAGAATATTCACTGGCAGGCGATCGACATCAGCCGCGAGGCGCACGCGCGCCAGAAGAGCCAGAAGGCCGCTGTGCTGTGGTTCACTGGCCTGTCGGGATCGGGCAAGTCGACCATCGCCAATCTGGTCGAGAAGAAGCTCCATGTCCTCGGCCGCCACAGCTATCTGCTCGACGGCGACAATGTCCGCCATGGGCTCAACAAGGATCTAGGATTCACCGACGCAGACCGCGTCGAGAACATCCGGCGCGTCGGCGAGGTCGCGCGGCTGATGACCGATGCGGGGCTGATCGTCTTGACCGCGTTCATCTCGCCGTTCCGCGCCGAGCGCCAGATGGTCCGCCGGATGATTTCCGAGGGCGAGTTCATCGAGGTGTTCGTCGACACGCCGCTCGACGTGGCGGAAGCGCGCGACGGCAAGGGCCTTTACAAGAAGGCGCGCGCGGGCGAACTCAAGAATTTCACGGGCATCGACAGTCCCTATGAGCGGCCCGAGAACGCCGAGATCATCGTCAACACCGTCGAGATTAGCGCGGAGGAGGCGGCCGAGCAGATCGTCGAGATGCTGATCGGGCGGGGGTGATGTCCGCGACCGTCACCGGCGGATGCCATTGCGGGGCGGTGCGGTTCGAAGCGGAAGTGCGCGAGAATCCGGTCACGCTGCTCGATTGCAATTGCTCGATGTGCGCCAAGACTGGCTTTCTGCACATGATCGTGCCGCACGCGGACTTTCGCATGACGGCAGGGGAGGGCGAACTCACCTCTTACCGCTTCGGCATGCGGACCGCCGGTCATCTCTTCTGCCGCACTTGCGGGATCAAGAGCTTCTACCAGCCGCGCTCGCATCCTGACGCGTGGAGCGTCAACTTCCGCGCACTCGACGGGGGGCACGGGCTCGAGACGCGCGTGACGCCGTTCGACGGGCGCAACTGGGAAGAGGCGAGGAAAGGGCTCTAAGTCCTCCCCGTTCCGAGAAGGATTGATCAGTCTCCGACCTCCTCGCCGGCGAACAGCCTTTGTAGGAACAGCGTCTCGACGGCGCGCCTCAGGTCGTTGTTGGGCTTTTTGAGGAAGCCGTGACCCTCGTCGGCGAAGACGACATACCAGACCGGCACCCCATTCGCGCGCACGCGCTCGACGATCTGGTCGCTCTCGAACTGCGGCACGCGCGGGTCGTTGGCGCCCTGCATGACGAGCATGGGCACGGTGATCCGTTCGGTATTCGCCATCGGCGCGATCCGCGCGAACACCGCGGCCATCTCGGCGTCGCGCTCGTCGCCGTACTCGCCACGCCGGTTGTCGCGGCGATAGGCCTCGGTGCGCTCGAGGAAGCTGCGGAAATCGCTGATCCCGTAGCGCTCGACGCCGCCGACCAGGCGGTCCGAATAATGGACCAGCGAGGCCAATGACATATAGCCGCCGTAGCTCTGGCCGTAGACCGCGACGCGTTCGGGATCGAGCCCGGGCTGCGCCGCGATCCAGTCGAGCAGCGCGCCGACGTCGCGCACGCTGTCCTCGCGGAGTGGCCCGTT
This sequence comes from Sphingomonadaceae bacterium, assembly GCA_014380205.1. Lineage (GTDB taxonomy): Bacteria > Pseudomonadota > Alphaproteobacteria > Sphingomonadales > Sphingomonadaceae > Parasphingopyxis. The sequence goes on along the minus strand of JACMKH010000226.1, from coordinate 12,057 downwards.
GTCGAGATCGACATAGCGCGTGCCATAGCCCTCCGAGCCGCGCACGTTGGTGCGGATCACGGTCGCGCCGAGCGTGTTCACGAAATATTGGACGCCGGAATCCCAGACCGGGCGTGCCTGTGATTCGGGGCCGCCGTGGATGTCAATGATCACCGGCGTGCGCGCGCCCGGCGCGACATCGCGCGGGCGGTAGACGAAGGCGGGGACCGACAGTCCGTCGAACGATTCGTAACGGATCAGCTCGGGCTCGACGAGCGTCGCGGGATCGAGCGGCCCGAGCTCGGACTGCGTCCAGCGCGTAAGCCCGCCGCCCGCGACATCCCACACCCAGACGTCGCCGGGCGAGGTCGCGCTGGTCATGCCGATCGCGAGCTTCGATCCATCGGGCGAGAAGCCGAGGCTCGTGATCACGCCGCGCGGCAGCTCGGGCTGCGGCAGCGCGCGGCGCGTGACGAAATCCTGGACGACGAGGCGCGAGAAGCCGTCCTCGTTGATCACATAGGCGAGGACGCGGCCGTCGTCCGAAAGCTCATAGCCCTCGACATCCCATTCGAGGCCGGGGGTGAGCACGATCATCGCGCCGGTCGCGACGTCGAACTCGACGAGACGGCGGAAATCGCTGTCGCGGTTCGAGATCGCGAGCACGCTGCGGCCGTTGCGCGCAAAGTGGGCATTTTCGTCGCGGATCACCGCATCGGTCGGAGCAAATCGCGTCGCTTCGCCCCTCGCGATGTCGAGCAGATACATCTCGCTCTGGCGGTTCGAGATGTCGCGCGAAAGCAGCGCCCGCGTCCCGCCGGCCGAGATGTCGGAAGGCTCAATTGAGCCTTCGAAGCGGAACAGCTCGCGGCGCGAGGCGGGATCGTCGGGATCGGCCGCCATGATCGTGTAGGCCGCCGCGCCGCGCGTCGCGCGCGCCCAGAGCATCAGCTCGCCGCCGTCCGCAAATTCCATCGACTGGTTGCGCGTCTCGGGCTCGGTGAGCCGCGTCGGCGCGCCTGCCAGTCCCATCGTCTCGAGCTGAAACCATTCGTCGCCACCGGTATCGCGCATCAGCACGAAGCGGTTGGTTCCGGGGATCGCCTCGGCCGCCTGGACGGGTTCGCCGAAGAAGGTCAGCTGCGTCCGCGCGCCCATCGGCGCAGTGACGCGGTGGACCTGCGCGGTGGTCCCGAAGCGCGTCGTGATCAGCATCGAGCCGTCGGTGAGCCAGTCCTCGAACTCGGCCGCGCGGTAGTTTTGATAGCGCTGCACCGCCTCCTCGATCTCGGCGGGGATTTCGGGCACGTTCTGGAGCGTCGCACTGCCTTGCACACGCACCGCGACGCGCGGCGGCACCGTCACTTCCTGCGCGGCCAGCGGCAAGGGCTGGATAGCGAGGATGAGCGTGACGAGAAGAAGACGGCGCATCGGGCATGGGCTCCGGCGGAGTGGGCACTGTGAGGCGCGGACAGACGCCTCGCGATCCGGCAGGATGCGTCCGGCGCGCCCCTCGGGCAAGCGCAAATGGGTGATCCTGTGCGAATGTGCCCGGGGGCGACGGGCTTGGCCATTGTCGGCGAGGAGGCTAGCCTGACCGCATGATCCGCACCGAGCCCCTCCGCTACGATGGCCCCGGCGGCCCCTTCGCCGGGACGATAAGCTGGGACGACTCTAGCGTCGGTCCGCGCCCCGGCGTGCTGGTCGTCCACACCGTCGCGGGGCGCACTGACGCCGAGACCCGCCACGCCGAGGCGCTGGCGGCGCTCGGCTACGCGGCGCTCGCGGTCGACCTTTACGGCGAGGCGCATATCGGCGCGCCGCTCGAGGAGGCGCGCGCGCTGATGAACGCGCTCAACTCAGACCGCCCGCTGCTCGCCGCGCGGATGCGCGCGGGGCATGAGGCGCTCAAGCGGCATCTCGCCGTCGATCCCTCGCGCACCGCGGCGATCGGCTTCTGCTTCGGCGGCAAGGCGGTGCTCGATCTCGCGCGCTCGGGGACGGACGTGAAGGCGGTGGCGAGCTTCCACGGCATCTTCGATCCGCCGCCGGACGCCGACGACTCGCCGATCTCCGCCGCCGTGCTCATGCTCCACGGTTGGGAGGATCCGCTCGCGCCGCCCGAGGCGGTCGAAGCGCTGGCGGCGGAGCTGACCCGGCGCGGCGCGGACTGGCAAATCCTCGCGTTCGGCCACGCTGGGCACAGCTTCACCAACCCCGCCGCCGACCGCCGCCCGGAAGGCTTCTTCCACGAGCCCCGCGCGGCGGCGCGCGCCTGGGCCGCGATGGAGCGCTTTCTGGAGGAGACGCTGGGCTAGGCCCAGGCAGGCAACTTCTCGCCGCAGGCCAGCCATTTGACGCACGCCTCGCCGAGCTGTTCGCGCGCTATCGCCTCGTAGCGGCGATTGTCCTCGACGGTGAGCACGTCGCGCCAGCGGCCGTTGTTGCCGCGGTTGATGAAGGTGCTCGCGCCGCCTTCCCACAGCGCGCCGCCGAGCGGGGCGGCGGCCGCGGCGTTGGCTTTCATATAGTCGAAGCCGCAATGCTCGAGGATCGTCGGCCAGCGCGATTCGTCGATCGCGATATCGAGGAAGTCGGCGATGCCGCGCATCTCGCCTTCGAGGTCGCGCTTGAGGTCGGCGAAGTGGAGCAGCTTGACGTTGGGCAGATGGGCGATGTCCCACCAGCTTGCGATATTCTCCCAAAACGACCAGAGCGGATGGCCGTCGCGCTCGAGCCAGTCGAGAAAGAAGGCGCGAATGTCGGTGGGGGGGCGTTCGAGCGCCGGCCCGACGCGGCCGGGCGTGTCGTTGATCACCTGGTAGAATTGGTCGGTCGCGTTGGCGAGATGGTTGTGGAGGCTCCACACCACATCGCGGCCGTCACGGGCGATGTAGAGGTAGCGCGCCTCGGGGCTGAACACGAGCGCGTCGACCGGAAGGTGCGTCTTGATGAAGCGGCGGTCGCGTTGCGCGTCGAGCATGGCGAGCGTCTCGGCGCGCGGCAGGATGCGCATGTCGAGCCAGGGGGAGAGCTCGGCGACGCGGATGTCCTCGGACCCGCAGCTGAGCAGCTGGCCGACGATCTGCTGGGTCCAGGTGGTGCCGGACTTGGCGTAGGTGCCGACAATGATATCGTCCCTCCTGAACACGAAATCGTTCCAGACGGTCGAATCCATGTGGTGGTTGTGCAGCTCGCGCGACTTGCGCGGCCACGACGTTCTGGCGAGCATGAGGGCCTCCTGTTGGGATCAGGCGGGGCCCTTAGGAGTCGCGATTCGGCGCGGCTGTGACGCGCGGCACAGGGCGGTAGCGGGCGGCGAATTCGGCGGCGAAGGCGACGAGGCTCCCGGCCGCGATCGCGTCGCGCATGGCCTGCATCAGTCGCTGGTAGAACCAGAGATTGTGCTCGGTCATCAGCATCGCTCCGAGGATTTCGCCCGAGCGGACGAGGTGGTGGAGATAGGCTTTGGACCAGCCCGCCACGGGCGATTCAGGATCGAGCGGCGTCGCGTCCTCGGCGAAGCGCGCGTTGCGGATGTTGAGCGGGCCGTCCCAGGTGAAGGCCTGGCCGGTGCGGCCCGAGCGGGTGGGGAGAACGCAATCGAACATGTCGATCCCGCGCATCACCGCGCCGACGAGATCGTCGGGCTTGCCGACGCCCATCAGGTAGCGGGGTCTGTCCTCGGGGAGCTGGGGGGCGGCGAAATCGAGGCAGGCGAGCATCGCTGCCTGCCCCTCGCCGACCGCGAGCCCGCCGACCGCATAGCCGTCGAAGTCGATCTCGATCAGCGCCTCGGCCGAGGCCGCTCGCAGCCTCTCGTCGAGCCCGCCCTGCTGGATGCCGAACAATGCCCCCTCGCCCGCGAACGCGTCCTTCGAGCGCCGCGCCCAGCGCATCGAGCGCTCCATCGCCTGGGCCTGCGCTCCGCGGCTCGCTGTAGTGGGGACGAGCTCGTCGAATGTCATTGCGATATCCGATCCGAGTAGCCGCTGGATCTCGATCGACCGCTCGGGGGTGAGCAGGTGGCGCGAGCCGTCGAGGTGCGAGGCGAAGGCGACGCCCTCCTCGCTGACCTTGGCGAGGTCCGAAAGGCTCATCACCTGATAGCCGCCGCTGTCGGTGAGGATCGGGCGGTCCCAGCCCATGAATGCGTGGAGCCCGCCGAGCCGCGCGATGCGCTCGGCGCCGGGGCGGAGCATGAGATGATAAGTGTTGCCGAGGATGATGTCGGCTCCCGTCGCGCGGACGTCGGCGGGGCGCATCGCCTTGACGGTCGCGGCGGTGCCGACGGGCATGAAGGCGGGGGTGCGAATCTCGCCTCGGGCCATGCGGATGACGCCGGTCCGCGCCTTGCCGTCGGTCGCGTCGATCGAGAAGGCGAAGCGATCGGGCACGAGGCGGGCATTGCCGGGCGGCGCGCGGGCGCGCAAGGAGCGGGTCATGGCGGACGCGAGGGACGAGGCGCTACGCGAGATGGCCGCCCACCGCGGGATGCGGCTGGTCAAGTCGCGGCGGCGCAAGCCGGGGGGCGATTTCGGGCGCTACGGGCTCAAGGACCTGGCGAGCGGGGAGGCGCGGTTCGGCTTCGGCGCGGAGGGACTGACCGCGAGCGCGGATGAAATCGAGGCGTATCTGCGCGACGCGGCGCGGGCGGATCGGGGGGTGTCGGCGGAGACGGCGAAGCCGGTGGCGCGGCGGAAGGCGGCGAAGCGGGATGACGAGCCAGCGGCAGAGCCAGAGCCAGAGCCAGAGCCAGAGCCCAATCCGAAGCGGCGCGAGAAGGCCGAGAGCAAACCTGCCAAGCCGAAGCCCAAGCCCAAACCGGGGCCCGCGCCCAGGGCTCAGCCCAAGCCCAAATACCGCGTCAAGTTCGCCAACCTGCTCAAGCCGCTTCCCGCCGCGAAGCGCAAGGAGGCGTTCACCGAGTTGCTCGCGCGCCCGGGCATAAGGCTCGAGCGGATCGTGTCGCGGGGCCAGGCGACGCCCGAAGATGCGCCGATGGTGCAGGACCATGACGAATGGGTCGTCCTCCTCCAGGGCGCGGCGGGCATTCGCGTCGAGGATTCGAGCGAGGTTTCGCTTAATCCGGGTGATTGGCTGCTGATCGAACGCCGCCTGCGGCATTGGGTGACCTGGACCGCTTCCGACCGCCCCACCGTCTGGCTCGCGCTGCACCTCGATTAAGTGCTGCATTGCAAAATCGCGCGACTTGCCCTATGTAGGCCGGGCTGACGTCGCCTGGACGCGAATTCGAGCGCCTCACGGCCTCCCTTCCCCTTCATGCCGCCCGGCCCCGCGCCGCATTCCGCCGCGCGGGCACCACGCGCAAGATGGCGCGAACGCGACAAGGGGCGCGCATGGCCAAGGAAGAACTGCTCGTGATGGAGGGGATGATCGAGGAGATCCTCCCCGACGGCCGCTTCGCGGTGACGCTCGAGAACGACCACAAGCTGATCGCCTACACAGCGGGAAGGATGCGGCGCTACCGCATCCGCTCGATCGTCGGCGATCGCGTCCATGTCGAAATGACCCCCTACGATCTTTCGAAGGGGCGAATCATCTATCGCGAGAAGGTCGGCGGCGGCTCGGGCACCGCGCCCAAGCGCGGCGGCGCACGGGGATTCCGGCGTTAAGAGCGCTCCCCGTGTTCTGCTCACCCCGCGCTGGTCGGGGGGTGTACCCATGACGCTTCGACAACCTCGGATAATGTCCTGGCGTGAGCGAAGTGTTACAATCGCCGCGTGTCGCTCCGCAGCTTTCAATCGCCCTCTCCCGACCGCGGAACGGTCCTCCGGACTGTTTTGCGCTGCACGAGCAGAGGGCTCACCACACATACAGAGGCGGCATGTCCGCCCAAGGAAATCAATGAACACCCAGATCAATACTTTCACCCCCCGCCGGCCCCGGCTTTCGCTGGACTGGACGGGCAAAGGACGGCGCGCGCCCGAAACGGGCCGCCGCGCCGCCACCGCACCCCCCGCGCCGCTCTCGACCCGAGAGCTGCGCCGGATCGTTTCCGAGATCATCGGATGACCCACTCCGGCCGGGGCCACGCCTCGGCCGGCTTACCCCCTCCCGGCGAGCGGGAGGCATAAGGAGAAGACCCATGTCGAGAGAACCCGTCACCCCCTATCTGATCGCGCGCGACGAGGAGGGCGCATTCCGCCTCACCATCCGCGAGACGCGCTACAACAGCCAGGCCTATCCGATCGTCACCGCGACGATGGTCGACGAGAGCTTCAAGACCGCCACCGCCGCGCGCACCCACGCCAAGGAGAACTACGGCGCGCTCGCGGGGGAGTTCGCGACCAAGTGAGGCGGGGCGGGGCGGGTTAACGCGAGCGGGGCGGGCCCAAAGTACACTCAAAGTTCGTCCCAACGGCGGCGGCTGGGGGCGGGGCGAAAGGTCACGTGAAGGTCACGCCTACAACGGTACGGGGCGCGGGCGAAGTTCATGAAGTTCATGCTGTGGAGCGATTCGCGGGGTCGACGGGGAAGTTGACGAAGTTGACGAAGTTGACGGGTTGTGTGGCGGAACTGCGGGCTTCGGGCGGGGCAAAGCTGAGGAAGTTGAGGGGTGCGGCTACTCCCGCCCCACGGCGGCGAATGGTCCCAAAGGTCGCGGTGCGTGGATGGCGAAAACGCCTCGCCCTGGGTGTCGCGCGGAGACGCGGAGACGCGGAGGGGTGTGAAACGAGAGGCCGGGGCGGCGGGCATGGCGAGAGCGTGACTCGCGATTTCCTATTTGGCAAGCCTTTTTTCATGTTCTGTTCTCCCTGGTTTCGCCGGCCCGGAAAGCCTGCGCGACCCAGCCGACGTCCCGACCTTCCTTCATCAATGGGCTGGCGTCGTTGTCCAACACCGAGGCGTAGGAGGCGCGTCAACAAGTGCATTTAGTGAACTGGCTCGGGCACCAAGATGGCGATCTACTTTGAAAACGGCCTATGAGAAGGACATCACGGTCGGATCTGCGCAGGGTGCGCCAGCAGGGACATACGGTCGCGCGACCGAAAGTGGAATGTGCCTTTTGGCGGAGTCGGTCTACAAACTCCCCTATCAGCCGGGCCGTTCCTCGACAGCATCCGTTTCATGCTTGAGAGCGAAGCCAATCAGTGGAGTCCGGGAACGTGACCGAGAGAAACCTTTACGGTGGTGCCCGTTGACACCAAACTTCAGATCATGCGAAACGTGGGTATCTGCGCTTGATAGCAACTCCGGGAGGGGACGTGACCTCGCCATCGAGTCCGATTGACGACCAGGGTCGCATCGGGCGATACCGTATGAATGCCCAGTCGAAGAATGCAGAGACTGACGGTTTCGATCCCGTAGGCAGAGGCGGAAGTTCGCTAGTTTTTCTAGTCGAACAAGAGCTTAGTCGCGAGCACGTGATTACTAGGGCGCTTAAGGTATTTAGCCCGACCGCAGAGATTGTTGAAAAGCGTCGAAAAATGGGAGAAACTGACGGAATTCACAGTTTTATGGCGGAGATTGAAACTATATCGATGCTCACGCATCAAAATATTGTAAAGATTATAGATGCTGGAACAGCTGTGAATGGCTCTCCGTTTTACGTTATGGAGTACGTTGACGGTCCTACCTTCGAGTCGCTGATGAACAATGAGCTAAGTCTTATGGCCGACGATCGTGAGTACTGGTCGTCAATAGCTAGAGCTGATCCCTTTCTAATCCTAAGAATTATGCAACAGATATGTTGGGCCCTTGCCTATCTGCACGCCCGACGCCGGTTTCACTTTGATCTCGCTCCAAAGAACGTCTTTATCCGAAATGTTGATGGGAAACCACATGTCATAATTGGTGATCTCGGTGTAAGTCAATACGTTCCATTGCCCGCCGATATAACTGACCCGGACTCGACAATTTCGATAGCCGGCACCAAGGCCTATACTCCTTCTGAACTGGAAAGGTATCGCTCCAAAGAGCCAATACCACTGCATATTTTGGCTACGCTCGCCGCGCACTGGGATTTATTCGCATTGGGAACGTTTGCCCTGAACCTAATAGAGTCCTGGAATCTCGGGCGGTCACGCGAACTCGATGCTCTAAAGATAATATGCCAACGTTTAATTACTGATCGCTCGCTAACGGCCGATAAGACCGTCGGCGAGCTGGATCGCCTACTTCCTGCACACGTTCTAACCGCTGGCGTCGAGGAGCTATCGAGCGACGCATATGGTAACCGTCGCTATATTAATCTCCCACTGAGTCCAATACCAACTTCCCGCCGCCTTCGAGAAATATTGGATCATCCCGCTGTAACTCGGTTGCAGCTTGTACCACAACTCTTGCTTTATCGATCTGCTACGCCGGGGGGTGTGCATACCGTGTATGAACACCTCTTGGGTAGTTATGGTATAATGCTACGATGCTTGAATAAGTTGTTATCACAGCCGCGCTTTCGAGCATCGTTTTCACGAAAGGAACTCGAAGAGTCTCTAATAGCAGTTTTATTAGACGGGGTCGATAAACACCCCCTTGATCGTATTCTAACACAAGTCGATGAAGTCCACCAAGCTGACCGACGCGCTAACCTAGAAGCGATACTGGGTACAGAGCACCGCGAGAATAGGCCGCTCGGTACTATTATAAACGAGCGATTCCCAGAAGTAGATATGGAGAGCGTTAAGGACGTTCTTTTTGGAGATCGCGCAGCACTACCGCCGTACCAGAAGCTCATATGGGATCTTATACATTCTTCGCTTAATGTACGTGCTATGGACTATTTAGTACGAGACTCGTATCACACCGGGATAACGGCTGGTACTGGGGTTGATACTCAAGACCTGATTGATAGCTTGTTATGGGAAGAAAGTTCCGACGGGCTTGGTATAGGGCGTTCCGGAGTGTTCTCAGCTGAACACTTGCTCTGTGCGCGGTTCTGGATGTTTGCGCGGCTATACTGGAGTAGTACCAATCGTTCTATTACAGCGATGCTTAGGCATTTGGTATATGAGATTTTACGCGCTGGTACGGTAACGAGAAAGTATCTTTCTCAATCTTTGATGAGCCTGGATGAAGCGAGCGCGCTCCGGCGCTTGGGGGAACTCTGGTCTGAAACTTCCGAATACGGTCGACAGCGCTCGGATATCGTAAGTTTACTGGCAGAGCCGCGTCCACGGGCCTATTTTCCGTTAACGCAACGTTTTGCTCGTAACTGGGCCTCTGCAGGCGGACGCGCAAGGGAGTTAGTCAAAAAGTTTGATTCGCTACGTGCCATCGATTTGGAGAACTTAAGGCTGGACTTTGCTCGTGAGAGTAGCGTAATGAGGTCGTTAGAAAGCACTGCGGTACTATTCGATTTGCCGATGATGGGGAGTTCACTTAACTTCGGGGAAGATACGTTTGTCGACATCGGTGGCGGGAGAATTGTGCCGCTTTGCGACGTATCGGATATATGTGCAGTACTCCCCGCTACCTTTCGGGATACTTGCTTCAGGCTTCGTGTGTTTTATCATCCCGATTTGAGCGGAGATATAGAGAGAGACCTGCGGAGGGATGTCGAGAAATTTATTGAAGAGCGTTTCTCGAGCTAGTATATGAAGACTGTCGGGTCCTACCTTACGGAAATCGACGAGCTTCTGAGTCGAACTGCGGCCACTGGACGGATCGATCTTGCGGCTAGCCCCGAGAAACTATCGTCGATGCGGGAGGGCGACGACACGACGGACACACACCGTGTCAACCTTCAGCTGATAGTATCATTTATAAACTGGCGGGCTCTGAACGTTCCGTCATCAGCAGTGGAGATGTTTGCGAGTCTTACCACGCTCGCGCACCTTACAAATATGTCATTAACCCCATCTATCTTGTTTCGCCACTGGCCGTATGCCGGTAAGGGCGCTTGGGTGAGCCGGTGGAATTCAGTTGAAGCGCATGCGGCTCCAGCGGAAATGTGGCGTATCATCGTTGGCGCATTCGAGAATTTACACGAGCCTCGATATCTGCGCGACCTAGTCGCAGGTCTGGAATGGGATATCGGGATCGGCCCTGTTCATCCGTTTTACGATGGCTGTGGCCGAATCTCGAGATACTTTACCGCCCTTATCGCTATGTGGACTAACATTGTCGTTCCTCTGCATGGTTCGCGCGACGAGTACATGCATGCCGCTGGTATCGGAAGATCGCATTTCGTGGAGTACTGGAAGAGACAGCCGTATGTCCGCCTTAGGTTGTCAAGTTAGGGGGACAGCCTCGAGTGGCGGGTTATGGAGAACAGCCCCCCCGTGTGCGAACTCTTGCGACCTTGATATCTCCAAACCCCCTTCTGGCTATACAAGCCTGCTCTGCCTCACGGCGGCCTCGATAAATGACGCAAAAAGAGGATGAGGCTCGAAGGGCTTGCTCTTGAGCTCCGGATGAAACTGCACCCCGACAAACCACGGGTGCTCGGGCCGCTCGATGATCTCGGGGAGCTCACCGTCAGGGCTCATGCCGCTGAACACCAGGCCGCCCGCCTCGAGCGCGTCCTTGTAGTGGATGTTGACCTCGTAGCGGTGGCGATGGCGTTCGCTGATCTCGCCCGTCCCGTAGATCGCGCGGACGTGGCTGTTGCCCGCCAGCAGCGCGGGATAGGCGCCGAGCCGCATGGTGCCGCCGAGATCGCCGCCGGCCTCGCGGCGCTCGCGGCCGCTCGCGCTGTCCCATTCGGTGATCAGGCCGACGACGGGCTCGTCGGTGGGGCCGAACTCGCTCGATGACGCCGCCGCGATGCCCGCGAGGTTCCGCGCGCCCTCGATGCACGCCATCTGGAGGCCCAGGCAGATGCCGAAGAAGGGGACGCCGCGCTCGCGCGCGAAGCGGACCGACTGGATCTTGCCCTCGCTGCCGCGCTCGCCGAAGCCGCCGGGGACGAGAATGCCGTGGAGCGGCTCGAGCCGCGCGGCGATCTCGGCCTCGTTCTCGTTCTCGAACAGCTCGGCGTCGAGCCAGCGCGTGTGGACCTTGACGCGATTGGCGATGCCACCGTGGACGAGCGCCTCCTGGAGCGACTTGTAGGCGTCGGGGAGGCCGACATATTTGCCGACGACGCCGATCGTGACCTCGCCCTCGGGGTTGTCGAGCCGGTCGACGATGTCGTCCCAGCGCCTCAGCTCGGGCGCGGCGACGCCCTCGATCCCGAAGGCGCGGAGCACCTCGTCGTCGAGCCCCTCGCCGTGATACTGGATGGGGACCGCGTAGATGCTGCGCGCGTCGAGCGCCGGGATCACCGCGCTCTTGGGGACGTTGCAGAATTGCGCGATCTTGGCGCGCTCGGTGTCGGGGAGCGGATGCTCGCAGCGGCAGAGGAGGACGTCGGGCTGGATGCCGAGGCTGGTGAGCTCGCGGACAGAGTGCTGGGTGGGCTTGGTCTTGAGCTCGCCGGCGGCGGCGATGTAGGGCACGAGCGTGGTGTGGATCGAGACGGTCTGACCGCGGCCGAGCTCGTTCCTGAGCTGGCGGATCGCCTCGATGAAGGGGAGCGATTCGATGTCGCCGACCGTCCCGCCGATCTCGCAGATGACGAAATCGAGGTCTTCCAGCTCCGCCCGGGCGAACTCCTTGATCGCGTCGGTGACGTGGGGGATGACCTGGACGGTCGCGCCGAGATAGTCGCCGCGGCGCTCGCGCGCGATGATGTCGCGGTAGATCCGCCCCGAGGTGACATTGTCCGATTGGCGCGCGGCGACGCCGGTGAAGCGCTCGTAATGCCCCAGATCGAGATCGGTCTCGGCACCGTCGTCGGTGACGTAGACCTCGCCGTGCTGATAGGGCGACATCGTTCCCGGATCGACGTTGAGATAGGGATCGAACTTGCGGATGCGGACCTTGTAGCCGCGCGCCTGGAGCAGCGCGGCGAGGCTCGCCGCCATCAGGCCCTTGCCAAGGCTGGAGACCACGCCGCCGGTGATAAAAATGAACCGCGCCATGGGGGGACAGGCTTAGGCGCGGGGGGGCGGATGGGGCAAGCGGAGAGATGAAGCGGCGGGGGAAAATATGAAGTCCTCCCCGGAACGGGGAGGATTACTGCTGATTCCCCGCAGACTCCGCCGGAGGCGGGGCGGTGGTCGCGGGAGGAGT
>JACMKH010000225.1 GCA_014380205.1 Sphingomonadaceae bacterium | reverse complement strand
CGCAAGCGCGCGCAGCCTCCGCCGCGCCTCGAGCCGCTCCTCGAGCAGCTCGACCTCGAGCCGCGCATAGCCCTGCGCCAGCGCCTCCTGGAAGGCGTCCGCGAAACCCGCGTCTTGGCTGCGATGAAGATAGACGGTCGATTCGCTCACGCCCGCGATCGCCGCCGCCTCGCGAATGTTGCAGCTCCTCGCGAATTGCGAAAGGAAGGCCGCCCGCCGCTCCTCGTCGAAGCGCTGCCGTCGAAACTTGCGCCTCTGAAGCCGCCGCTTGAATCCCGGCCTGACGATCGGCGAAAACTCCGCGCCGATCGCCTCGGCCCAAGCCCGGAAGAACGCCTCGTCGCGCTCGCGCTCCTTGTAGAAGCTGGTCGCGCAAAATCCTCCCGCCTTCGCCGCGCCGAGCACCGAAGCCCCCTCGCCCAGCGCCGCCAGAAACCGCCACTTCGCCGCCTCGTCGACGCGCCGCGCCCGCCGTGAATCACCCGTCCCGCCCATGCTCGAGCTTGGAACATAATGGGCGCGTGTAGGAAAGCAGTTTTTACCGTATGGGATTGTTCTGCGCGCTGTCGCTTTGCGACGCCCTCGCTGTTTGAGGAGCGGCGGCGACCGCCGATGACAGATTGCGTCATACGCATTCGTCTTAGCGCACATCGAACTAGCGTATTGCTGCGCTGCAACATAACTATGGCGGCGAGGGAACCTGGCGGGCATTCACCAAGGAGATAATCCCATGAGAATGCTGCTTTTCACGTCTCTGGTGAGCGCAACGCTTGCTTCCGCCGCACCAGCCCAGACACCCACCCGCACCCTCACCCATGACGGCGTCACTTACACCTACACCGTCGACGAGCAGGACGGCCGGACGATCATCGTCGGGCGATCCAGCATCGGCGGCCGCTATCGCCTCTCCGTGCAGGACGGCTACGTCAGAGGCACGGTCAATGCGTCGCGGGTGCGGTTTCCCGTGAGCGACGCGGCGGACGTTGAGATCGCGACCATCGCCGACTGAACCGCGCCGGTCCCGCGCGGCGCGCGGGACCGGCCAGCCGTGACGCCCGTCTCCTGATCACAATCGCCGACGCTTCACCGATCGCTTCCATTTATCCCGCGATGACTCCGCACGAGCAACGCGATCATCCGCGCCGAGGCGAGGCGTGCCCCCGACGGCCATCACTTTACAATCGTAGCCATCGTCAGAGTGATTTCATATACTCAATTAGGTCATACCTCTGCTCACGGCTCAACAGGTCATTTCCGTAGTCATGGCCGCCATTGTAGTTACCCCAGCGGATGCTGCCGTCCTCATTGGTAGTTCTATATTCGAACGTGTTTTCTGTTGTCTGACCTAACCTGAAGCCAACCATCTCAACATCAAACTCCCGAGTACCTAAATAAAAGCTAGGTACACGTCGGGATGGCGGTAGCAGAAGCTGATACAGATTTGGTACTGAACCGTTGTGGAGATAGGGCGCAGTCGCCCAAATACCATTGAGTGGCCGTGCCTTATAGGCTTTCAGCCTTGATGGATTGGATGTCATACACGCGTTGAATTCTCCCCAGTCGCGTAAAGTGTTGAACTCACCACCTTGCGTTTGGGGCGATTGAAAAGCACCTTCGTTGATTGCCGATGCAACCTGGTCGCGTGTTACCAAACGCGTGACGCTCGCGCCTGCCGGCGGCGTTCCGGGCGCATACTCTCCGGGATTGTTAACAACGAGACCGCGTGTCGGTGATCTAAGATAGGTCAAGAGTTCACCGGCTTGATCGAGCAGCGCCGATCTTACCATCGCGGCAAGCAGCGTGGAAATTCTCTCCTCGTCTCCGACGCGCTGCTGGGTGCCCACCTCATCCGTGAAGGTCACGCCTGCATAGAATTCTGCAGCGGTAGTGCGTTCATAGGATCGACACGCCATGGCGGGGTCTGTGCCCGGAGGGGGAAACGTGTTGCTTTCTCCGGGCACCGGCAAGAATCGGCTCATCTGAGCGGTGATGGGCGTGTCAAGGGCCTGGCGGTCAACGAGCTGATGGCATCTTCTACATTGCTGCGCGAACAGGTCCCTGCCCCTCCCGACCCTACCGCTATCCAGCGGGCCTAAAATTTCCTCCGGCCACTGTGGTGATTGCAACCGCGCGACCTGTTCCTCCATTTCTATTAGATTAGCAACGAAGACGCTCGAGTAGGCGCGGCGACCAAATAAGGAAGCGCCGCTCCGCCTCGATACATTTAGCTCTCCGAATACCCCAATAACTTCGCCTGTGTTTCGGCCGAGCGCGCCGATGTTGACGCCGAGGATGCGGGGTTCGTTGCGCGCGATGCCGTTCCACTGGACAACATCATGCTGCGGCGTGTTCCAGAGAAAGGGATAGCTGACCGGTGCATCGGAAGGTCGCACCGTCGGACTATCAGCACCGGTAAACAAGGCAACCTGATTAAAAATGTGACCAAACGCGTCGAGCCGGGAGAACCCGTAGCGCAAACCGGATTCGTTTGCAGCGACAACCGTTTCGCGCCACTCGGTAAGTTCGCCAAGTGCCGCGCGAAGTCGCGGGCCATCGTCGATGGATCGCGCGGCAAGAACGCGCTGTGCAAAGCGTTCAAATTTCGAATCAACGTCAAGCGTTTGTCGCAGAGCTAGCGCAATTTCCTCGTCAAACGATTGAAAATCGATAATTGAAGGGCCTCCATCCACTCGAAAACGCGTAGCTCCGTATCGCAGTTCAGCAGTGTGACAGGCAGCGCAGTTAAGGCCGATCCAGCGCTCATTGTCACCTTGTCCGCTAAACCAGCGTAACCGGGTCCTTTCGAAGTTCCCGTCAGGCTGCCGATCTTCGGCGAAGCCGATCGGATAGGGGTTGTCCGGGTTGGTCTCGTCCATCAAGAATCGGAAGCGCCCCATGTTCTCGACGTCGAGAAAGAGCGTTTCGTTGTCCGCGCGCTCAAGTGCGCGCAACCAGCTGGCAGGCATCAGTCGCGAACCTTGCGTGGCGGCGTACCACGCTCGACGTTCCACTGGGCTCCAACCTTGATTGGCATAGGTTGGTGCAGGCGCTTGCCTTACTGTGTGAGAGGAATGTGGTCGGTCGTCGTTCGCACCGCAAGCGGAGATAGCGAGGGCAAAACCCAAAGGAAACGACACTCGCATCGCCTGCTCCCACATTGATGGAGATCGTAGCTTGCAAATTTAGCATGTCAATTCGCGAAGGATTTGTGAGCTCCTACTCGTGCCCCTCACCGGGCGCGTCCAAAAATGGCCTTCACTCTGTGTTCGGCACCGAGTGCCATTAGCGCTATTGCGGGGGCTGCAATTCCGGGGACACCGCAATTCCGGGGACACGCAATTCCGGGGACACCGCAATTCCGGGCAATTCCGGGCAATTCCGGCGCAATTCCGGGGACACAATACCTAATTGACTCCCTACCACAATTCCGGGGACACCACAATTCCGGGCAATTCCGGGCAATTCCGGGGACACAATACCTAATTGACTCCCTATACCCGTGCCTACCGCGCCGCCATGGCGACGCTCGCAGCGCCGTGATACCTGACGCCCTTCACCATGTTACCCAGCGCGACCACCGCCGCCCGACCGCGTCCTGCGAATTGCAGTGACAGTTACGAAGAAAACTCGCACGCCCATCCTAAGCCGCCCCCCGCCCCCGCCCGAGCAGCGCGATCATCGCCGCCGCGACGAGCGATCCCGCCGCCATCATCGTGGCGCCATCAGCCCGCTTGGCCGCTCGGCGCCTCCGCCAGCTCCGCGTCGGCGTCGCGGATTGGCAACAGCCATAGCAGGACGGCCGAGACGATCGATCCGAGCGCCATGATCGCCGACACGGCGAGCAGCTGATCATCGCCGAACAGCGTGAACAGGAAGCCGGCGATGATCGGCGAACCGGCGGCGCCGAGACGGCCGACGCCGAGCACGAAGCCGGTGCCGGTCGCCCGGGCATAGGCCGGGAAGCCGAGCGCGAAACCGGCATAATAGCCGACGATCGCGGCGTTGGTGAAGAAGCCGGTCGCCACCGTCGCCCAGCGCCAGCCTTCGAGGGTTTCGCGGCCCAGGCCGAACGAGACGACCGCGGCGCTGCCGAGCGCCAGCATGACGATCGTCGGCCACTTGATGCCCCATTTCTTCATCAGGAAGCCGAACAGGAAGCCCCCCGCGGCGCCGCCGATATTGGCGTAGGTCAGCACGCTCGCCGCGTCGGGCTGCGAAAGGCCCGTGTCGGAGACGATCTGCACCGCCCATTTGAGGATGTAGTAGAAGGTGATGGTGTGGAACATGTAGCCGAACGCCAGCAGCAGCGTGACCGGACGCAGCCGTGGGTTCGATAGGATGTCGGTGACCCTCGGCTTGGCGGCGCCGTCCGCCCTCGGCGGCAGCGCGGCGATCTCGGGCTTGGCGAAGGCCCTGAGCGAGCGGTTGATCTTCTCGACCGCTCGATCGCGCCGCAGTGCGGCGTAATAGGCAGGCGTCTCGGGAACCAGCAGGATCACCAGTGGGATCATCGCCGCGGTGACAATGGCGCCGAACAGGAACACCGCGCGCCAGTCGTATTCGACGAGCAGCCAGCCCTGCGCGGCGAAGCCTCCGATCACCGCGCCGAGCGGATAGCCGATAACGTAAAGCGCCATCGAAATGCTGCGGCCGGCCTTGCTCGAGCATTCGGCGGTGACCGCATTGGTCGCCGCCAGCATGCCGCCGATGCCGAGACCGGTCATCATGCGCCAAATCGTCAGCTCGGTCACCCCGGCTGCGGCGTGGGCCAGGTACATGCCGATCGCCATCACCGCGAGGCAGGCGAGCATGGTCGGCTTGCGCCCCATTTTGTCGGCGACGCCGCCCAGCAGCATCGATCCGAAGCCCATGCCGATCAGCTCGGCCGAGAGCACGATGCCCAGCGCGTCGCGCGACACGCCCCATTCCCGGGTGATCCCCGGCGCCGCGAACGCGCTGGAGAGCACGTCGAACCCGTCGAGAGCATTGAGCGCGACCATCAGGAACACGACGATATATTGCCGCCAGTTCATCGGGTTTTCGTCGATGATCGCGCGCGGGTCGGTGGTCATCTCATATGTCCTTTCGGGGCCGCGGGCGCGTCACGCATCGGGGTCTATCTTGCCAAGCAGGTCGATCAGCTGATCGCGCTCCGCCTCGTCGAGCCGCGACAGCATCCGGTCCTCGTGTGCGGCGATGCGGTCGTGGCACTGCTCGAACATCGCCGCGCCCGCGCGAGTCAGGTGCAGCGCGAAGGCGCGCTTGTCGCCGGGAACGTCGCGCCGCTCGATCAGCCCGCGCCCCATCAGGTCGCTCACCAACGGCACCATGTTGGCGCGCTGGATGCCGAGCGTGCGGCCGAGCAGCCCCTGGTTGATTCCGGGATTCTCGGAAAGGATCGAGAGCATCGCGAACAAGGTCGGGCGGATGCCGAGGTCCTGGAGCTGCTCGGCGAAGTCGGCGACCATCGCGTTCGACGCGCGCCGGACGTGGTAGCCGACGAGGCCCGAGAGGTGGCCCGCCCTGACCTCGCCCTGGTTGGCGTCAGCGGTCACCTGGGGCATTCGCTCGGTCACGCCATTCTCCCCCTTGATTGTTATACGACAAAACAATAGCGAACGGATTCCGTCAAGAAATAATCCGGCAGCGGAGAGGGTCCGATGGCCAGCGAGGCAAGCGTCATGCTTTCGATCGGCGGCGACACCCGGCCCGCATCGGGCGGCCGAACCTATGCGCGCATCAACCCGATGACCGGCGAAGTCGCGACCGAAGCCGCCGCCGCCGGAGTGGAAGACGCCAATGCCGCGGCCGACGCGGCGGGGCGCGCGTTTCCTGGATGGGCGGCAACCGGGCCCAACGCGCGCCGCGCGCTGCTGATCAAAGCGGCCGACGCGCTCGAATCCCGCGCCGGCGATTTCGTCGCGGCGATGATGAGCGAGATCGGAGCGACCGAGGGGTGGGCGCGCTTCAACCTGATGCTCGCCGCGGGCATGGTCCGCGAGGCCGCCGCGATCACCACCCAGATCGGCGGCGAGGTGATCCCCTCCGACAAGCCCGGCTGTCTCGCGATGGCGCTGCGCGAGCCGGTCGGCGTTGTGCTCGGCATCGCGCCATGGAACGCGCCGATCATCCTAGGCGTGCGCGCGATCGCGGTGCCGCTGGCCTGCGGCAACGCAGTGATCCTCAAAGCCTCGGAAACCTGCCCCAAAACCCACGCGCTGATCGCCGAGTCGTTCGAGGCGGCGGGCTTTCCCGCCGGCGTCGTCAACCTCGTCACCAACGCCCCCGAGGACGCGGGCGAGGTGGTCGGCGCGCTGATCGATCATCCCGCCGTCCGCCGGATCAATTTCACCGGATCGACCGCGGTCGGCAAGATCATCGCGAAGCGCGCGGCCGAGCACCTCAAGCCCGTGCTGCTCGAGCTGGGCGGCAAGGCCCCGCTGATCGTGCTCGACGACGCCGATCTCGACGAGGCGGTCAAGGCGGCCGCGTTCGGGGCGTTCATGAACCAGGGCCAGATCTGCATGTCGACCGAGCGGATCATCGTCGTCGACGCGGTCGCCGACGCATTCGCCGAGAAGTTCGCCGCCAAGGCGCGCTCGATGGCGACGGGCGATCCGCGCGATGGAACGACGCCGCTCGGCGCGGTGGTCGACCGCAAGACCGTCGATCACGTCAACAGCCTGATCGAGGACGCGACCGCGAAGGGCGCGACCGCGCTGAGCGGCGGCGTGACCGACAATGTGCTGATGGCCGCCACGGTCATCGATGGGGTCACCGACGCGATGAAGCTCTATCGCGACGAGAGCTTCGGGCCGATCGTGGCGATGATCCGCGCGCGCGACGAAGAGGACGCGATCCGCCTCGCCAACGACACCGAATACGGCCTGTCGGCAGCGGTGTTTACGCGCGATGCGGCGCGAGGCCTGCGCGTCGCGCGCCGGATCAAGTCGGGCATCTGCCATGTCAACGGCCCGACCGTGCACGACGAGCCCCAGATGCCGTTCGGCGGTGTCGGCGCTTCGGGCTACGGCCGCTTCGGCGGCAAGGCGGGCATCGACCAGTTCACCGAGCTCAGATGGATCACGATCGAGACCGAGCCTGGGCATTTTCCGATCTAGCTAACAGGAACCAGCCATGAATGACGAGACCGCCGCCGCCCCCCGCGCCGAGAAGGACACCGTAGCCTTCGACGTCGAGGACCGCATCGCCTGGGTGCGCTTCAACCGGCCCGAGAAGCGCAACTGCATGAGCCCGAAGCTCAACCGCCGAATGGGCGAGGTGATCGAGGAGCTCGAGTTCCGCGACGACGTCGGCGTGCTCGTGCTCTCGGGCGAGGGCGAGGCCTGGTCGGCCGGAATGGATCTAAAGGAGTATTTCCGGGAGAGCGAGCAGCGCGGCATTGGGGCGACACGCAAGGCGCAGCGCGAGGCCTATGCCTGGTGGGAGCGGCTGCGCTGGTACGAGAAGCCGACCATCGCGATGATCAACGGCTGGTGCTTCGGCGGCGGCTATGGTCCGCTATACGCCTGCGATCTCGCCTTCGCCTCGGACGACGCGCAGTTCGGTCTCTCCGAGATCAACTGGGGTATCCTCCCTGGCGGCGGCGCGTCGAAGGTCGCGGCCGAGCTGCTCTCGTTCCGCGACGCGATGTATCACGCGATGATGGGCGAGAATCTGACCGGCCCGGAGGCCGCCGCGCGGGGGCTCGTCAACGAATCCGTTCCGGCGGACCGGTTGAAGGATCGCGTGACCGAAGTCGCCCAGGTGCTTCTCGCCAAGAACCCCACCGCGTTGCGCGCGACCAAATGGGCGGTGCGGCGCGTGCGCGAAATGACCTACGACAACGCCGAGGACTTTCTGATCCGGGCGCAGGAAGCGGCCAACGCCTTCGACGCCGAAGGCCGCAAGGAAGCGACGCGCCAGTTCATCGACGAAAAGGCGTTCAAGCCCGGGCTCGGCGCCTATGACACGAGCCGCAAGGCGAACGCGGAAGGAGAAGCAGCGTGAGCGAGACCGACGAACTCAGGGCGACGGTCGAGGCGCTGACCCACCGCGTCGGCGTGCTCGAGGACATCACCGACATCCGCCGGCTGCAATTCTCCTACGGCTATTACATCGACTATTGTCATTATGAAGATGTGGTGAACCTGTTCGCCGAGGACGGCGAGGCGGTGTTCCTTTCGGGCCTCTACAAGGGCCACAAGGGCATTCGCCGGCTCTACATCGAGTGGATCCAGCAGCTGTTCAACCAGGGCCGCGAGGGCGCCGACGACGGCTTCCTGTTCGATCACATCCAGATGCAGGACGTGATCACCGTCGCCGAGGACCGCCGGACTGCCAAGGGCCGCTTCCGCGGCATCCTGCTCGGCGGCAGCCACGACATCCGCGAATACAAGCCGCCCGGGGTGCCCCAGCAGTTCATGGAATCGGGCATGTACGAGAACGACTATGTCCGGGAAAACGGCATCTGGAAGATCAAGCGGCTCGATTACCGGCTGCAATGGCAGGCCGATTACGAAACCGGCTGGGCGCACACGGAGTCGCATCTCCAGCAGGCGCAGGTGCCCTTCCCCGACGATCCGCTGGGCCCCGACGAGCTGCTCGACGTCCAGCGGCCGACCTGGCCCTATCGCCACGATTTCCTCGTGCACTGGGTGCATCCGACGGTCGCGCGGCATTTGGCGAAGCCGGGGTGACCGCGTTACAGACCAGCGCGCGACCGGACGAAATGCCAATTTAATACACTGTCACACCATTTGAGTTAGGTGTATTGTCTCCCCACGAATTGTGCCCGGAGTTTCCGCAATTGGGTCGTTCCCGAATTGGATATGCGGCCGCCTCTTACAGTTCGATGGAGGGTGCAATGAGCGAGGGAGAAACGCCATCGGCCAAGTTGGCCGCATTAGCCGTGGACCGGCTGATCGCGTCCGGCCTGCTGCGCGCTGACGAGCGCGACGCACTGATCGCCAAGATCGGCGCTGGCTCTATGTCTGGCGACGATTGGAAACTGGAAATCGATCTCGCAATCACGAAGGGAGCCACGCAGTGACGAGCGCTCCCAGCCTGAAATCGTTGACGCTCACCGCCTTTCGCGGCTCCGCTGGCACGTTCCAGCTCGACTTCGAGAAAGGGAAAAAGCTTACCCTGATTTACGGCGAGAACGCGACGGGAAAAACCACCATCTGCGATGCGTTCGAGTTCTTGGCGAAGGATAACGTAGGTTCGCTTGATGGCAGGGGATTAGGGGCTGGCGTCAGAAAGTATTGGCGGACCGTCGGCAAGCCCGCCACGCAGTTTGCGGTGGAGCTTTATACGAGCGAGGGGCAATGCACCGGCAAGCTGAGCGGAAACATGGCCACGGTGCTCAGTGGTGCCACGCCACCGCGGGTCGAGTTGTTGCGGCATCGCCAGATCCTCGAGTTCGTCGAGACTCAGCCAGCCAAGCGCTACGAAGCGATTAAGCGGTTCATCGATATCGAGGCATTCGAGCGATCCGAGGAATCGCTGCGCCAGCAAGGCAAAACGCTCGTCGCCGAAAAGGTCACTGCGGTTGCGGCCGAGCAGGAAAATCTCACCACCCTCAAAGGCTTTTACGAAGCGGCGGGCAGCCCCGAAGGACTTGATTCCGTCTCGTGGGCTAAGCAGAAGCTGGCCGAGCCCACGACCGGCTTAGAGACCGACATTGCCGCTATGGTCAAATTGCGCGCGGCATTTGATGTGCTCAAAGCTTTTCCCGAGAAGCTGGACGCCAAGCGAGCCGCCGTAACCACCGCGCAGGCGGCGGCCGACGCGGCAGATGAGGCACAGATCGACGCACTGGCGGTGGTCGATAGCGCTGCAGCTGAGCGAGTGGACATCCTGACCGCCGGTCAGGCTTTTCTCGAAGCCCACCCCGACGCCGAGCAATGTCCGCTTTGCGAGAGCGATGAGAAGATCGCGAGCCTCACCGAAACCGTCAAAAACACCTTGGCTCAGCTGGGAGCACTAACCGCCGCGAATACGAAACGGCAGCAGGCACATACGGCGTTGAACGCGGCGAAGACTGCACTGCAGCAGGTGGAGGGAGATTACGGAAAAGCCGTGGCGGCGCTTTCCGCCGCCCAATCGGCTCACGGGTGGCAAACCGGCGTGAAGGTTCCGGAAACCGCTGCGCCC
This sequence comes from Sphingomonadaceae bacterium, assembly GCA_014380205.1. GTDB lineage: Bacteria > Pseudomonadota > Alphaproteobacteria > Sphingomonadales > Sphingomonadaceae > Parasphingopyxis. Next base: position 2,284 of record JACMKH010000225.1, on the reverse strand, counting down.
GCCGATGCAAGTGTGTTGCCCGCGTGGCTCACAGCCAACGAGCCGATGGCCGACACCTGGGCCGATGTGGAAGCGGGTTGGCGCGAAGAAAGCCGGTTTCGCGCCAGCCTGAAATCTGCCGTCGACCGTTATGAAACTAACGCGGCGCGTGTCGCCGAACTGGCCGCGCTGATTCCCAACCTAGACACAGCGTGGGCTCAATGCGTCGAAGAGCGTCAGAAATTCACGGACAGCATCATCGGCGAAATCGCCAAGGATGTCGGGAAGCACTACGAGAAGGTCCATCCCGGCGAGGGTCTGGATAAGATCGCGCTTGAGTTGGATCCGGCACGCCGCGCCTCGCTGAACCTTGGCGCGACCTTTGAGGGTCATGACGCGCCGCCCCAAGCCTATTTCAGTCAGTCGCATCTCGACACGCTTGGGCTGTGCGTGTTTCTGGCGCTTGCCGCGCGCGATCGCGCGGCCGAGACCGTTCTCATTCTCGACGATGTGCTCGGCAGTGTGGACGAGCCGCATGTCGAGCGCGTTATCGGCATGATTTACGAGGTGAGCGACGGCTTCCAGCACACCATCGTCACCACCCATTATCGCCCCTGGCGGGAGAAATATCGTTGGGGTTGGTTGAAGCCGGATCAGTCTTGCCAATTCGTTGAGCTGACCAGTTGGGCCATCGACGAAGGCATTCGCCTCATTAGCTCGCTTCCAGAAGTGGAGCGGCTGCGAACGCTGTTGGAGGACTCGCCCCCCGACGTCCAAGCCGTGTGCAGCAAGGCGGGGGTCATCCTTGAAGCGGCCCTCGACTATCTTACCCAGAAATACGAATGTCCGGTGCCGCGCCGCCAAGGCGCCGCCTACACGCTCGGCGACCTACTGCCCGCCATCAGCAGTAAGTTACGTGACGCGCTTAAGGTGGAACTGCGCGATGGAATTGCCAACGCCAGCGCGCCGTCATCCAGTACCGTCGCGCTCAGGCCGATCCTAGACGAGTTGACCCGCATTGCACAGGCGCGAAACGCCTTTGGCGCACATTTTAAGGCTATCTCGTTCGAGCTGCTCGACACCGACGCCATCGGCTTTGCCAAGCAGGTGCTCGAACTGGTCGATACGCTGGTCTGTCCCGATCACGGTTGGCCGAGCAACGACAAATCCGGCAGCTATTGGCGCAACAGCGGCGACACCCGACGCCTTCACCCTCTCAAACGGCCGGCCTGACAGGAGCAAAAGCAGCAATTTCGGAGACACGCAATTCCCGGAACACCGCAATTCTGGGCACACGTGCCGACGGTGACGATAATGCATCCGTCATCAGGAAATTTTCCCTATCCGGTGAAAATCCCTTTCCTACACGAGCCAATTATGTTTTAAGCTGGCGGATGGATAAAGTGGGGAATTCGCCTCGGGCTCGCCGCCTCGACGAGGCGGCGAAGCAGCGGTTCCTGACGGCGCTCGCCGAGGGGGCTTCGGTGCTCGATGCGGCGCGGGCCGGAGGGGTCGGCGCGCCGAGCTTCTACAGGGAGCGTGATCGCGACGAGGCGTTCTTCAGGGCCTGGGCCGAGGCGATCGACGCGGAGTATCCGCCGATCATCAGACCGGGCCGCAAGCGGCGGCTGCAGCGGCGCAGGTTTCGGCGGCTGCGCTTCGATGCGGCAAGGCGCGCGATCTTCCTTTCGCATTTCGCGGGGAGCTGCAACCTTCGCGCGGCCGCGAAGGCCGCCGATGTGACGGACAGCACCGTTTCGCGACATCGCGCCGAGGACGCGGAATTCGCGGCGGCGTTCGATCAGGCGCTCGAGCAGGGCTATGTCCGGCTCGAGGCCGAGCTGCTGGCCCAGCGGCTGGAAGCGCAGCGGCGGCTGCGCGACGAACCGATCGAGGCGCGAGCGATGGCGGGCGAGCCCGCGCTTGAATTCGACCAGGCGATGAAGATGCTCACGCGCTGGGACCGGCGCGGCGGCGGCATCGGGCCGCGCGCGGTCTCGCACGGCCACCGGCGGCGGATGAGCTTCGACGAGGCGATCGAGGCGCTGGCCAAGCGGCTGCGCGCTCTCGACATCCCGATCGTGGCGCTGCCCGCGCCGGGAGCGGAAACGAAATAGACTCGACGGCCCCTCTCCCTGTCGGCGCTGCGCGCCGACTTTCCCTCTCCCCGCAAGCGGGGAGAGGGCCGGTCCAGCACGCGGCGTTGGCGGTGCTGGCAACGGTGGGCCGGCTGGCGCCCGAGACCGCGCGCGCGGCGCTTCGCGGCCTTCCCGAGCCGGCGATCAGCGGGATCAGCGACGAGTGG
>JACMKH010000224.1 GCA_014380205.1 Sphingomonadaceae bacterium | reverse complement strand
GGTCGACGACGCGATCGACGCGCTCGAGGCGCTCGCCGCGCGCGCGCAACGCGACCAGACCGAGGCGCTGCTCGCGGGCGAGGCCGACGCCAACGACACCTATGTCGAGATCAACGCGGGCGCGGGCGGCACCGAATCGCAGGACTGGGCCGAGATGCTCCAGCGCATGTACACGCGCTGGGCCGAGCGCCGCGGCATGAAGGTCGAGCTGCTCGATCATCATGCGGGCGAGCAGGCCGGGATCAAGTCGGCGACGCTGATGCTCAAGGGCGAGAACGCCTATGGCTACGCCAAGACCGAAAGCGGCGTCCACCGGCTCGTCCGGATCAGCCCCTATGACAGCGCCGCGCGCCGCCACACGAGCTTCGCGAGCGTCGGCGTGTTTCCGGTGATCGACGATTCGATCGATGTCGAACTCAACGAGGGCGATCTCAGGATCGACACCTACCGCGCCAGCGGCGCCGGCGGCCAGCACGTCAACACCACCGACAGCGCAGTGCGCATCACCCACCTGCCCACCGGCATCGTCGTTTCCTGCCAAAACCAGCGCTCGCAGCACAAGAACCGCGCCGAGGCGATGAGCATACTGCGCGCGCGCATCTACGAGGCCGAACTGCGCCGCCGCGAGGAGGAGGCGATGGCCGCGCACGACGCCAAGACCGACATCGGCTGGGGCCACCAGATCCGAAGCTACGTCCTCCAGCCCTATCAGCTTGTGAAAGATTTGCGCACGGGCGTCACCTCGACGTCGCCGTCGGACGTGCTAGACGGGGATCTCGACCGCTTCATGGCCGCCGCGCTCGCCCAGCGCGTGTCGGGCGAGAGCGTGGAGGTCGAGGATGTCGAGTAGCGCATCGCGTTCGCTCCTTGCCGCCCTCGCCCTGCTCCTCGCCGCCTGCCGCGCCGAGCCCGCCGCGCCGCAATCGACCGACTTCCCCCCCGCCGACCGCCCTGTCTCCGAAATCCGCGGCGCGCAGGTTTCGGACGAGGAGAGCCGCGACCGCGTCAACGAGGCCGAGCGAGTGATGGACATGGCCGCGATCGAGCCCGGCATGACCGTCGCCGATATCGGCGCGGGCAACGGCTATTACACGATCCGCCTCGCGCGCCGCGTCGGCGCCGAGGGCCGCGTGCTCGCCGAGGACATCATCGCCGAGACGCGCGACCGGCTCGCCGAGCGCGTCGCGCGCGAGCGGCTCGACAACGTCAGCGTGCGCCTCGGCGAGGCCACCGATCCGATGCTCCCCCCGGCGAGCTTCGACCGCATCTTCATGGTCCACATGTACCATGAGATCACCTCGCCCTACGAGTTCCTCTGGAACCTGCGACCCGCGCTCGCCGAGCGCGGCCGCGTGGTTGTGGTCGAGGCCGACCGCGCGACCAACCGCCACGGCACTCCGCCCGACCTGCTGGTCTGCGAGTTCGCCGCGGTCGGCTACCGCCGCGTCGTCTTCGAGCAGATGGAGTCGATCGGCGGCTATCTCGCGATGTTCGAACGCGAGGGGCCGCGGCCGGAGCCCGAGGCGATCCAGCCCTGCGAGGGGCAGGAGTGACAGGCGGGATTGCGCGCGCGCTGTAGTTCGACACTTCCCTGACCGCCGGGGTCAATCCGCCACCGCGATCGCCCTTGCGAAATGGGTCTCGATCGCGCGGGCGAGGCCCTGGGCGATGCGGCGCTGGCCGGCGCGGCCGAAGACGATCTCGGCCTCGGCGGCGTTGGTCAGATAGCCCGCTTCGAACAGCACCGAGGGGACGTCGGGGGCCTTCAGCACGGCGAGCGAGGCGAAGCGGTGGTGGTCGGGCTTGAAGCCGATATACTCGCCGCCGACGCGATCGAGCAGGTTGGCGAAGCGCGCCGAGACGTTGAGCGTCTCGCGCTGGGTGAGGTCGATCAGGATTGAGCGCACTGCGGCGTCCTCGCCGCCGAGGTCGATGCCGTTGATAATGTCCGACGAATTCTCGCGACGCGCGAGCAGCGCCGCCTCGCGGTCCGAGGCGACCTCGGAAAGCGTGTAGACCGTCGCGCCGCGCGCCTCGGGGTTGGGCGCGCTGTCGATATGGACCGAGATGAACAGTGCGGCGTCGAGCCGGCGCGCAATCTCGTAGCGCTCGCGGTGGACGAGATAGCGGTCGTCCTCGCGGGTCAGCGCGACGCGGACGCGCCCCGAGGCGATCAGCGCGTCGCGCAGCTGGAGCGAGATGGCGAGCGTCGCATCCTCCTCGCGGCGGCTGCCGAAGGGCGAGATCGCGCCGGGATCGTGGCCGCCGTGGCCCGCGTCGATGACGACCAGCGGGCG
>JACMKH010000223.1 GCA_014380205.1 Sphingomonadaceae bacterium | reverse complement strand
TCGCCCCGCTCGCGGGCGAAGGGTCGCTCGGCCAGCGCCTCGCCGCCGCGCCGCTGTTTGCTGAGATGCGTTATCAAGGTCCAGCCGAAACCATCTGGCAACTCACGGGAAACACCACGCTCAATATCTCAGGATTGATCACGGCTCGGGCCGACGCGCGCGGCACGCTCAACACGCCCGAGATCACCGGGCTTGTCGAGACCTCGGCCGGGCGGATCGAGAGCCTGCTCACCGGCACGGTGATCGAGAACGTTCGCGCCACCGGCGCCTTCGAACGCTCGACGCTGACCATCCCCGATCTCGCCGGGACCACCTCCGACGGCGGGACCATCGCGGGCAGCGCGCGTTTCGATCTCGGGCTCGCGAGCGGGCTCGGTATGGAGATCCGCGTCCAGGCCGAGAACGCGCTGCTGATCAACCGCGACGACATCGCGGGGCGCGCGACCGGCCCGCTTTCGATCACGCTCGCGCCGGGGCCCGACGACGACGCCAATCCGCTCACCCCGCCGCCCTCGGTCGGGCGGATCGAGGGCGATCTCGATCTCGTCGAGGGACGCTTCCGCCTCGGCCGCGCCGCCGCGGCCGCGCAGATCCCCGAGCTCAACGTCACCGAGATCAACGCCCCGCTCGACGCGTCCCAGCCGCGCCCGCCCGCCGCCGACTGGCAGCTCGCGATCGACGTCGACGCGATCAACCGCTTCACCGTCACCGGGCTGGGTCTCGATAGCGAATGGTCGGCCGATCTCGCGATCCGCGGCCCGCTTTCGGATTTCACCATCCAGGGCCAGATGGACCTCGTCCGCGGCGAATATCAGTTCGCCGGCCGCGCGTTCGAGCTCGAGCGCGGCCGGATCGAATTCTACGGCCAGTCGCCGATCAACCCGACGCTCGACATCGTCGCGGGGGCCGATCTCGACGGGCTCAGCGCGACGATCAACATCACCGGCTCGAGCGACAAGCCCGAGATCACCTTCACCAGCATCCCCGCGCTGCCGCAGGAGGAGCTCTTGAGCCGGATGCTGTTCGGCACCTCGATCACCAGCCTGTCGGCGCCCGAGGCGCTCCAGCTCGCCGCCTCGGTCGCGGCGCTGCGCGGCGGCGGGGGAGGGGGCCTCAACCCGATCAACGCGGTGCGCGACGCGATCGGGCTCGATCGCCTGCGCATCCTCCCCGCCGATCTCGCGCTCGGGCGCGGCACCGCCGTCGCGGCGGGCAAATACATCACCCGCCGCCTCTACGTCGAGGTGATCACGGACGGCCAGGGCTATTCGGCGACCCAGGTCGAGTACCGCGTGACGCGCTGGCTGACCCTGCTCTCGACCATCTCGACGGTCGGCCGCCAGAGCCTCAACGCGCGCATCTCACGCGACTATTGATGGCGCGATAGCGGGCAGCGGCGCCCCGCGCTGCCCAAATCGTCGGCAGCTCGGCGCGCCGCTCGCGCCGCGCGCCAGCGAATCCTTGCGCGTCGCGGCTTGGCACGCTTATTGAACGTCGCCGGAATGCCGGGGAAGGATATGCGCGCGTGAAGAAGATCGAGGCGATCATCAAGCCGTTCAAGCTCGATGAGGTCAAGGAGGCCTTGCACGAGGTCGGCGTGACCGGGATGACCGTGACCGAGGCCAAGGGCTTCGGGCGCCAGAAGGGGCACACCGAGCTCTACCGCGGCGCCGAATATGTCGTCGATTTCCTCCCCAAGGTGAAGCTCGAGGTGGTCGTCGACGACGGGCTCGCCACGCGCGTCGTCGAGGCGATCCAGGCGGCGGCGCAGACCGGGCGGATCGGCGACGGCAAGATTTTCGTGATCCCCGTCGATCAGGCCATCCGCATCCGCACCGGCGAGCAGGGTTCGGACGCGGTGTAAGTTTCCCTCCTCCCGCTTGCGGGTGGACCATTTAACGCAAGGACTGAACATGGCGAACATGGCCAAGGACCTCGTCAAGCGCATCGCGGACGAGGAGATCGAATGGGTCGATCTCCGCTTCACCGATCCCAAAGGGAAGTGGCAGCATCTCTCGATGTGCGCGGGGCCCATGGACGAGGACCAGCTCGAGGACGGGCTGATGTTCGACGGCTCCTCGATCGAGGGCTGGAAGGCGATCAACGAGTCCGACATGATCCTCAGGCCTGATCTCGACGCGGTCTATGTCGATCCCTTCTCGGCGACGCCGATGCTCAGCATATTCTGCGACGTCGTCGAGCCCGGCACCGGCGAGCTCTATTCGCGCGATCCGCGCTCGACCGCCAAGCGCGCCGAGGCCTATGTCCAGGCGACCGGCGTCGGCGACACCATCTATGTCGGCCCCGAGGCCGAGTTCTTCATGTTTGACGACGTCCGCTTCGAGGACAATTACAACGCCAGCGGCTACCGGCTCGACGACATCGAGCTGCCGACCAACACCTCGACCGAATATGAGACCGGCAACCTCGGCCACCGCCCGCGCGTCAAGGGCGGCTATTTCCCGGTGGCGCCGGTCGACAGCGCGATGGACATCCGCGGCGAGATGGTCTCGACGATGCTCGAGATGGGGCTGCCGATGGACAAGCACCACCACGAGGTCGCGCCTTCGCAGCACGAGCTCGGCCTCACCTTCGGCACGCTCGTCGAGACCGCCGACCGCATGCAGATCTACAAATACGTCGTCCACATGGTCGCGCACGCCTATGGCAAGACCGCGACCTTCATGCCCAAGCCGATCGCCAAGGACAACGGATCGGGCATGCACACCCACATGTCGATCTGGAAGGGCGGCAAGCCGCTGTTCGCGGGCAATGGCTATGCCGGCCTCAGCGACATGGCGCTCTACTTCATCGGCGGCGTGATCAAGCATGCCCGCGCGCTCAACGCCTTCACCAACC
>JACMKH010000222.1 GCA_014380205.1 Sphingomonadaceae bacterium | reverse complement strand
GCGTCGAGGCCGAGCGATCGGCGAGCGTGATGCGCTCGGCCGCGCCGCCGAGCGCCTCGGCGTCGCCCATCGTCAGATAGCGCGGGCCGCGCTGGACGATGCGGCGGAGCAGCGTCGACTGGATATCCCAGTCGCCGACCATCGCGGCGGTCTCGCGCATCGTGTCGGGATCGGTCAGCGCGAGCCCCGCCCAACGCCATTGCGCATCGATCCGCTCGAAATCCTCGTGCTCGCGGACATCCTCGACGACGAGCAGCGAGGGAGCCTCGCTCGCCGCCATCCGCTCGAAGCAGGCGTGGCTCGCTACGAGCCCGTCGGCGACGAGCAGCACGTCCTCGGAGGGATGGAGGCGGCTCGCGGCGTCGGAAGGATCGCGCGCGATCTCGACCGGAAGCTTGTCGCGCTTGAGCCGGTCGAGCGCCGCGTTGAGCGCGGCGGGGATGCGCTCGACGAGAATCACGACATGACTCGCGCCAGCGCGGATCGCGCGGCGGACCTGATGCTCGAGCAATGTGCGCCCCGCCATCGGCAGCAGCGCGCGCAGCCGGTCATCGCCGTCCTCGGCGTCCTGATACGCCGCGATCACCGCCGCGAATGCCACCCACGCTCCTCGCTGTTGCCCCAGGAGTGCTTCGTTAGGCTCCGTGGGGGCGATTGCAAAGCCGGTCAGGCGGCGTCGATGTGGGCTTGCTCGAGCGCCGCGAGCGCGCGCTCGATCCGGCGGAGGGTCTCGGGGTCGCGCGGCGCGGCGTCGGCGGCTGCTTCGGAGAGGTCCATCATGTCGGTCACGCCGAAGCTCGCCGCGAGCCCCTTGAGCCGCCATGCGGCGATCCGCCAGTCGCCAGGGCCGCCCACGTGGCGCAAACCTTCGAGCTGGCGGCGCGCGCTGTCGAGGAAGGCGCCGCGCAGCTCGGCCTGAAGCGCGCTGTCGTCGCCCACCGCGGCGGCGAGCGCGCTGTCGAGGGCGCCGGGATCGTAGCTCATCCGTCAAGCGTAGCGCGCGGCGGTTAACCCCAGGTTTCCGCGCCGGGCTTTGCGCCGGGGCGGAATATGGTAAACGGGCGGCCAAGGGACATTGGGGGAAAGACCATGGCCGAGCCGGCAAACGATCGTGTCGCGGAAGAAGGCGAAGGCTGGGAGCCGGTCGCGCCAGACGAGATCGCGCCGATCGAGGCGCCCGACTGGGCGTCGGCCGACGACGACTGGGATTTCGCGATCGAGGGGCCGACGCTCGGCGAGCGGCTGCCCGCGATCGCGCTCGGCGCGCTCGCGCTCGGCTGGCTTGGCTGGGTGTGCCTTGCAACCATCAGCGATCTGGCCGCGGGCACGACGGGCGCTGTCGAGATCGCGAGCTGGATCGGCATCGCGAGCGCGCCGCTCGCGCTGATCGGCGTCGGGTGGCTGCTTCTGCGGCGGACGAGCCGGCGCGAAGCGCTGCGCTTCGGCAAAACCGCTGAGGCGATGCGCAACGAGGCCAAGCGGCTCGATTTCGCGCTGCGGCGGATTTCCGACGGGCTCGCCGAATCGCGCGCGACGCTCGCCGACGAGTGCGACCGCATCTTCGCGCTCGGCGACGAGGCGGCGGGGAGGCTCGTCTCGATCGGCGACGACGTGCGCTCGGCGGCCGCGACGATCGGCGAGAAGTCCGAGACGCTCGACCGCGCGGCGCGCGCGGCGCGCGGCGACATGGACGTGCTGCTCACCGAACTGCCTAAGGCCGAGCAGGCCGCGCGCGAG
>JACMKH010000221.1 GCA_014380205.1 Sphingomonadaceae bacterium | reverse complement strand
TCATCACCAATGGCCAGCAGCCCGGCGACGGCATCGTCTACGCGCCGCCGACCGCCCCATGGCACCGCGCCGCCTGAGGGATGAGCACTCCGGCCGGCCAGATCGGCCTGCCGCTCGCATGGCCGGAGGACGACGCCGACAGCGCGTTCATCGTCGGCGAAAGCAACCGCCGCGCGGTGCGTCATCTCGATCACTGGGCGCTGTGGCCCGTCGCGATCACCTTGCTCACCGGCCCGCGCAAATCGGGCCGCTCGACCCTCGGGCGGATCTTCGCGCGCAAGTGCGGGGGCACGCTGATCGACGACGCCGACCTCGCCGAGGAGGAGGCGCTGTTCCACGCCTGGAACGCCGCGCAGGCCGAACGCCGCCCGCTGCTGATGGTCGCCGACGAGCCGCCGCCGCGCTGGGAGATGGCGCTCCCCGATCTGCGCTCGCGCATGGCCGCGACCCCCAAGATCGTGCTCGGCGAGCCCGACGATGCGCTGATCGAGGCGCTGGTCGAGCGCCATTACGCGCGGCGCGGGCTGGTCTTCCCCGCCAATGCGATGGCCTGGATGCTGAGGCGGATCGAGCGCAGCCATTATGCGGTGCACCGCGCGCTCGAGGCGATCGACCAGGCGGCGTTCGCGCGCGGCGGGGGGGTGACGCTGGCTTTGGTCCGCAGCGCGCTCGGTGATAAGTCCGCCGGTTCCTTAAAGGCGCGGTAACCGCGTCCGTTTGCCTGAATGTTCACAAGATCGGCTAGTCGGGACGGTGGGTTTGGCGGCGTCCGCTTGGGCGCGGATGGGTGCGGATGATGAGCACGATGGCTTCCGAATGTGAAACGCGCTTCACGGCGATCTCGCTCTCGCCCGAGACGCCGCAGGCGATCGAGCGGCGCGAGCAAAGGCGCTACATCGCGGTGCTCCAGGCGGGCAAGATCGTCACCGCGCACGGCGAGGAACTCTGCCTGATCCGCAACATCTCCGCGGCCGGGATGATGGCGCATGTGTATGGCCCGCTCGAGGACGGCGAGCGCGTCGCCGTCGAGTTCAAGGTCGGCGAGAGCGTTCCGGGCGAGGTCGTCTGGCTCGACGAGGCGATGGCGGGGATCCGCTTCGACACGCGCGTCGATCTCCACAAGGTGATGTCGCCGCGCCGCGACCCCCAATCGGGGATGGCGCCGCGCGCGCCGAGGCTCAACGTTTGCGGGCTCGCGCTCGTCCAGCACGCCGAGCAGGATTACGGCGCGCAGGTGCTCGACATCTCGCAGGGCGGGGTCAAGGTCGAGGCGGCCGAGCTCGCCGAATATGCCCAGGCCGGCGAGGACGTCGTGGTCAGCATGGCGGGGCTTCCCGCCTGCCCCGGCGTCGTGCGCTGGGTCGAAGGCGCGGTCGCCGGCATCGCCTTCAACCGCACGCTCCCGCTCGACCAGATCGCGCTCTGGGCGGTCGCGCAGACGCCGCGGACGGTGCGCGGACGCGCAGGCAACTAGCCGGCATCAGTCCAGCGCGCGAGCGCCTCCTCCGCGCTGATTGCCTCGGCGGGCTCGGGCTCGGCGAGCCCACCCGAGAAACGCGGGGCGGGCATTGGCTGGACGATGCCGTCGAGCGTGGCGAAGGCGCGCCGCGCCGCGTTGTGCGGGTGGTTGGGGGCCTCGGTCATCGAGAGCACGGGGGCGACGCAGGCATCGGTCGGCTCGAACAGCTCGGCCCATTGGTCGCGGGTGCGCGCGAGGAATGCCGCCTCGAAGGCGCGCGCCATCTCGGGCCAGCGCGCGCGGTCGTGCTGGACGAAGCGGTCGGGCGCGAGGTTGAGGCCCGCGAGCAGCTCGGCGAAGAATTGCGGCTCGATCGCGGCGACCGCGACATGCCCGCCGTCGGCGCATTCGTAGCAGCGGTAGAAGGGCGCGGCGCCGTCGAGCAGGTTCGATTCGCGCTCCTCGCTCCACGCGCCCGCGCCGTGGAAAGCGTAGATCATGCTCATCAGCACCGCCGCGCCCTCGGTCATCGCGGCGTCGACGATCTGGCCCTCGCCCGTCACGCGCGCGGAGAGCACGGCCGAGACCACGCCGAGCGCAAGGAACATCGCGCCGCCGCCATAGTCGCCGATCAGGTTGAGCGGCACCGTCGGCGGCTCGCCCCTGCGCCCGATCGCGTGGAGCGCGCCGGTCAGCGCGATATAGTTGAGGTCGTGCCCCGCGCGCAGGGCGAGCGGGCCGGTCTGGCCCCAGCCCGTCATGCGGCCGTAGACGAGGCGCGGATTCCGGGCGAGGCAGGCCTCGGGACCGAGCCCGAGGCGTTCGGTCACGCCCGGGCGG